>NZ_JAKOAV010000013.1 GCF_029478095.1 Pelotomaculum isophthalicicum JI
TAACTGGCTCGGTAAGATAGCCAGACGCGAACCAAAACTGTTCGTACACTGGCAAATGGGAATTTTTCCTGGGGCTGGATAATGGGAGCCGGATGAGCTGAGAGGTTCACGTCCGGTTCTGAGAGGGCCTGGGGGTGAGATTCCCCTGGGCTACTCACCTTATCATCGGCATCATCGGAAGCAAGCAGGATGCGGAAAAGGTCAAAGCGGATGTAAAGGAGTTCCTGTGTCAAAAGCTAAAGCTTACCCTATCCGATGAAAAGACCAAAATCACAAACACGGAAGGTATGGCCAGATTTCTGGGATACGACGTAACGGTATCCCACAGTCAAGACATCAAATACAATACAAAGGGCATACCGGCAAGGGTCTATACGGGAATGGTGAAGCTCTACGTGCCGCACGAAAAATGGGTAGGAAAACTACAAGAGTACAAAGCTTTCAAGATTGAAACGGTAGATGGAAAGGAAAAATGGAAGCCTGTCCACCGTGGCCCGCTAACGAATAAGCTGGACATTGACATCATAAGCCAATACAACGCTGAAATCCGAGGACTTTATAACTTTTACAGGCTGGCATCCAATGCATCCGTCATCGGCAAATTCGCATATATCATGGAATACAGCATGTACAAAACCTTTGGCCGTAAATACGAAAAAAGCATAAGAAAAATCATTCGCAAGTATAGCCGGGATGGCGTGTTCGGGGTAAACTACGAGACGAAATCCGGCACAAAACGCTGTTCGTTTTACAACGAAGGTTTTGAGAAGCAGGAAGCACCTATTAAAGACTATAACGATACCCTGCCTCAATACATGAAATATGACAGATTTAACAGTCTGTCAGCAAGACTGAAAGCCAAGAAATGCGAGTGTTGCGGACAACTGACAGATGATTTGCGCATCCATCATGTAAGAACATTGAAGGACCTAACGGGTAAAACAAGTGCAGAAAGGCTTATGCTGCAAAAAAGGCGGAAATCGTTAGCTTTATGTCCAGAATGCTTTCATAATCGTGAGATAAAATAACACAGGTTTATAGGTAAATGGAGAGCCGTATACGCCGAGAGGTGTACGTACGGTTCGGAAGGGAGTTGTGTTGATACCTACCAGCGTAAGCTGGAAAGGCGCAACATAGCTTACCTTGTGCGGTAACGCTCGGTATTATGCAACCCGGGGAAAAGCCCGATCCGGATGTTCCTGTCAATCGCGAAACATTGGCCCGTTTAGCCATCCAAACCATGGGTCTTAACAATGTAGCCCGGTTTAGTGACATCTATGTGCTTGATTTTCAGGATGCCGGTGATGTTTCCGAACACTTGAGAGGACATGCCGCCTTGTCCGTGGCGCTCGGCCTAATCAAGCCGGTGGAGGGGAAATTTGAGCCCAAAGCCGTCGTGACCAGGGCCGAAGCGGCGGAAACGATTGTAAGGCTTTTGAAAAACGGCAAGTAGCACACCGATATGCACATTTTGTTGCAGAGATTAAAAATTAGTAGAAGGATAATGCATGCCCCTTGAAGAAAGATAGTATATTCTGTCGGACTTTCGGGGGTGTTTTTTATATATGTCGAAAACTCTTGATGAATTTCTGGACCAGACGCTGCAGGAGGACTTTAAAAGCCTTAACAACGCCCACCGCAGCATGGTTAACGTGGTCAGGCGCGTGAAAACAGCGGGCGACGAGGGCAACCTGGAAGCCCTGCAGCAGGCTTTGGCCCGCTACGGAGAACTGCTGGACAGACAGCAGGAAACACTGCGGGGCCTGCTGGAGAAGCTGCCTTCTTTTAACCTGCAGTCTTACCTGCAGGAAGAGTTTCACCGGGGCTTTATGGACGCCCTGGCGGCGGAAAGCCTGGCCGTGGAAGCGGAATACCCGGTTTACGAGGTTCTTCCTTATAAAGTGCGGGTGCTGCCGGAAAAAGAGATGGTCACCATCGACGACCGTGTCTACCGCAACTTGCGCCCCGGCGTCCTGGCCGGGCACTTAAGACGAAACCTCGACCGCTTAAACGCGGCTTCCTTCGATGCCCAGCGCTTTCTCCAGTCCCTGGCGGCTGCTTATGACACGGAGATGGCTAAACAGATCGCGAAGACAAAAATTGACGTCAGCGAACAGGAAATACTGCTGAAAGACGTTTATAACACCCTCACCCCGCTGCCCCGGCAAAGACGCGACTACCCGGCGCAGCTTTTCGCCTTTGACCTGCACCGGGTGCTGCGAAGCGGCCAGATGAACGCGCCGGACGGCAGACGGCTCTGGCTGGGGAACGTGCGTAACAACAGGCAGGCGCTGGTGGTCCTGGACGCCCAGGGACAGCCCCAACGCTTTGGCGTGATGAAGTTTTACAGGGAGGGATAGCCGGTGGAACCGGCAGTCAGAGAAGAAGCGCTGGAAAGCCTCCGACGCGGTAACCCGCCGCCGGATTTGCAGGCGCTTGAGGCAATCACGGTGGGCGAGCGGGAAGGGATTTGGAATTTCTGGCGGGACCACTACCTGAATGATTATATTGCCTGTGGCGGCAGCAAGGTGAAGTTTCTCACCGGAAAGCCGGGCTCGGGTAAGACACACGCCCTCCTCCTGATGCTGGAGGAGGCCCGGCGGCTGGGCTACGTCACCTTTTTCACGAGTGCCCGCAGAGTGCGCCTAAATAAATTTGACTCGATTTACCAGACCGTATTGGACACGGTGGATGCGGAAACCCTGGTGACAGCTTACTGTGATCGTGTGATAGGGAACCTGGGCTACCAGCCCGGGCAGCTTGAACCGGGACAGGATTTCTTTAGCTGGGCGCAGGCGCAGGGCCGGGCGGCGGACAGCTTGCGGCGCGAGATCCAGGAAAAGCTGGACGAGCTTTACCGGGACCGGAAAATAAACCACAACTTCGCAATGGCGTTTACCCAGCTCTGCGCCCACCACCTGGGCTCGCGCCGGTTGGCGGACGAGCAAAAGGAAATCCTGCAGGAGTGGCTGAAAGGCCGCCCCTTGCCGGCCAGGGCTTTAAAGCCTCTCAAAATTTTTACCCGCGTCGACAAATACAACGCCAGGCACATGATGGCGTCTTTCCTCCATTTGCTGCGCCTCTGCGGACACCGGGGGCTTTGCGTGGCGGTGGACGACCTGAGCGCCTTGCTGGAACGGGGGCCGGAAGGGCGAATGCTTTACGGCAGGTCCGCCCGCAACGAGGTCTACGAGAGTCTGCGGCAGCTCGTGGACGACTTCGCCGGATTCGAGGGGGCGTTTTTTGTCTTTGCCGGGCGGTCAGAGCTGATCTATGACGAAAAGGGAGGTTTTAAGTCCTATGAGGCGTTGTGGATGCGTATCCAGAACGAGGTCTCGGGGGCGCGTCCGAACAAATTTGCCGATCTTTTCAACCAGGATCTTCTGGTGAAAGAATTTTTTACTGCCGAAACCTGCCTGGAACTACAACAAAGGCTGAACGAAACTTTCGGTCTCGGCTCTTGTATCCGGCAGGAGGATTTTCACTACCTGGTGGAAAGCGTCAGCATGCTTTCACCTGTGCGGCGGGCGGTGGAGGCAATTGTTAACTATTACGATGCGGGAGGTGAACGGGATGGAGAATTTTGCAGCCAGACAGATCATTGAATACCTGCGTTCCGGAGTTTCCTCCCGAAACTTAAGCACCATTTTTTCCTACGGCCGGGAAGCCGCGTGTGAGCGAGTGGGGCGTGAACTGGAACGGGTGAAACGGGATGGCGGCGCCTTTTCCCTGGTGGTTAAAGGCAACTTCGGCAATGGTAAAACACATTTTTTGAACATTATCGCCCACAAGGCGGAAGAAATGAATTTTGCCGTCAGTTTCGTGCCGCTTTCCAAGGAAACTCCTTTCGATAAACTGGACCGCCTGTACCGCCGGGCGGCAGCCGGCCTGTACCTGCCGGGCTGCTCCCAACCCGGCTTTGTCCCCTTGCTGGAAGCGCTGCAGCCGGACAGCGGTGAAGCGGATGAGATGCTGAATTATACCGCGCGTAACCTGCACCCGAAACTTGAGGCCGTGCTGAGAAACTACCTGGATGGCAGCGGTGACGCTTACAACCAGCATATCCTGGCCAGCGACCTGGCGGGTGACTTCGTTCCCAACGCGCAGTTGAAATCCATCCACCGCCTGAACTTCGGGAAATCGCTGTCACTTACACCTTTTAAGATAAAAGAAAACACTTTCGATTACTTTCGCTTTCTATCCCGCTTGATCCGGGCCGCCGGTTATGCCGGGTGGGTGATTCTGTTTGACGAGTTTGAACAGTTGATGTACCTGGGCATCACGGCCAGGGCCAACGCCTACCTGAATGCCGCCCGTTTTATGTCACCATCTTTCGGCCTGACGGGAACTTATTCTGTATTTTCAGCCTCGTCCAACCTTTGGTCGGAATTGATTTGGAAACAGAAAAACAGCGACTATGATGTTGTGCCGCAAAAGCTTGCGGCCAAAGAGAGACAATATGACATTCCCACGGTGCGGGAAGTTTTTGGCAGTTTTTTAAAAGAGAACCTCTTTCTGGACACTCTCTCCACTTTCGACATCCGCCGCATGCTCCAGGCCGTTCGCGACCAGCATGCCCTGGCTTACGGCTGGCAGGCGCCGGACGACATCAGCCGGGCGACGGCAGGTCTTCCTGCAGACCGGCCCTTGCGTACGGTGATCCGGGCCGTGGTGGAGTTCCTGGACCTGCAATATCTCTACGGCGGCCGGCCGGAGATTGCGGCGGCGCTGCCGGATGAGATCCTGCCGGGGGAATTGCCGGAGGATGAGCGCGAAGAGCAGGAAAAGATTCAGGAGCAAGAGCACGAATGTCTATAGCCCCGGGACCGGCGCCCGGGCATTTTTATCATGAAGAGTTAGATTAAACGGGTCTTGGTTTTTCCCTCTATTGTATTTTTGCCCTTCTTTTCTCTTCCTACTTCCTACTTCTGACTTCTGAAAGAGAGGTGCCTTTTTGCACGCTACTGCATTAATCGATGCTTTCAATGAGGCGCTGGCGGAAGAAATAGCGTACCTGCGCAATGAAGGAGGCCGCCCCCTGGTGGTCTTGGATGGGGTGCTGGTTTACCGGGGCCAAGAAGGGTTTCTGTATGCCTTCGAGCTGGAGGTGGACGCTTTTCTCCTTGACGGTACGCCGGTGCGGCTGCGCTACGGCTCCCGCGAGACCGGGGGAGAGGTGGTGACTGTGCGCGGTTCAGAGTTGACCCTGGCGCTGCATGAGAACATGGGAGAACTCCTGGAGCGGGCCGAGGTGCTCTGCGAGCCCTGGTTTTTGCTGACCGCCCTGCAGGAACGGTTGCGCGAAACACCAGAGAGGAATTTGCGAATGGCCATGGCTGTGCTGGAAAAAGTACCGGCGCGCCGGCGGAGCTTCGTTTCGCTATCCGCCGCCGCAGGAGCCCAGGATGAAGCGTTGCGCCTGGCTGGCGAAAGGGAAATTACCTTTATCTGGGGACCGCCGGGCACCGGCAAGACAGAAACCCTGGCCCTGATCGCGAAGCTATTTTTTGAGCAGGGCGGACGGGTGCTGATCCTCTCTCATGCCAACGTAGCCGTGGATGGCGCGGTGCTGAGGGCGGCGGCCCGGATCGGGGCGCCGGCACGATCCGGTCTGGTGGCGCGTTACGGCTGGGCCAGGCTGCCGGAGTTACGGCAAAGCGGCCTGCAGGCCTCCAGCCAGGCTGCCGCCGGCCGCCCGGAAATGCAAGAGAGGCTTAGAGAACTGGAGGACGAGCGCAGCGAACTGCTGGCCGGGCTGCGCGCCGGCGGCGCCCGGGGCGGACGCCTGACCGAGGTGGAGCAGGCCTTGCGAGACATCAGGGAGGCCCTGAAAGAAGCAGCGGCGCATGTGTGCCGGGCAGCGCGGGTAGTCGGCTGCACCCTGTCCACGGCGGCCAACGATCCGGTGATTTACAACGAACACTACGACTTCGTGCTGCTGGATGAGGCCAGCATGGCCTATATTCCCCAGGTGTTTTTTGCCGCCTCCCTGGCGGGGAAAAAGCTGGTGGTGAGCGGCGACTTCCGCCAGCTGGCGCCGGTGGCGCTGGCCGGGACGCCGGAGGTAAAACGCTGGCTGCGGCGGGACATCTTTGAGGAAGCCGGGATAACGTCCACTTTTGAAAACGGGCAGGCGCCGGACATCGCCGTGCTGCGCCTGCAGCGACGAATGCATCCATCCATTGCCGGGTTCGTGAACGACTTTG
The DNA here is from genome assembly GCF_029478095.1 of Pelotomaculum isophthalicicum JI. NCBI lineage: Bacteria > Bacillati > Bacillota > Clostridia > Eubacteriales > Desulfotomaculaceae > Pelotomaculum > Pelotomaculum isophthalicicum. Next base: position 6,207 of record NZ_JAKOAV010000013.1, read on the forward strand.
TATACGGCGGGCTGCTTTACAACGCTCCGGAGACATCCGGACGCGCCGCGCTGGCCGCTGCCGGGCCATGCCCGGGAGCGGCGCTGACGTTGGTGGACCTGAGCGAGTTGCCCGCCTTCTGCTACCGGCACGGCTCTTCCCGCTTCAACCCTTTATCTGCTTTCTTGGCTCTGACGCTGGCCGGACAGATCAGGCCGGGCGGCCTAACGGTGGGCCTGCTTACGCCCTACGCGGCCCAGGCCAGGCTGCTAAACGCGTTGACGGCGGGATTTTTAGGAGTTACCGGCGCCCGTTCCGAGGCTGCCGGCTTGGTGGCCGCCACGGTGCACCGCTTTCAGGGAGCGGAGCAGGACGCGGTGGTGCTGGACCTGGTAGACTCCTTTCCCCAGCGCGGACCCGGCGGCCTGCTTTCCCGCCGAGAAGGGAGCGCGGGGCAGCGGCTGATTAACGTCGCCGTCACCAGGGCGCGGGGCAAGCTTTTCGTTCTGGCCTGCCGTGATTTTCTGGAGAGCAGGCTGCCAGGCGATTCTGCCGTGTGCGGACTTTTTCGCTTCATCAGAGAAAACGGCCGGGTGATCGGGGGCAAAGAACTCCTGGCCAACCTACCCGTCCACGTTACGGGCGAAGAAATGGAAATTGAATGGCATGCCGGGCGCCGGCCGGCCATGGAAGCCTGGGAGGCCGACGTCCGCCACGCGGCGTCCGTTCAAGTGGATTGGCCTGCCGCAGCCGGCCCGCCTGAGAGGTTGGTAGTGAACGCCTTGCGGCGGGCGCGAGCGGGCGGCGCCCGCCTTTCCCTGCGCGCCGGCCGGCCGTCGCTTTTTCCGCCAGACCTGCAGCCATACGCTATAAAGTATACCGCCGCACACACGCCACTGACGGCGGTGGACAGGGACATCTTTTGGTACGGCAGCCCCTGGCCGGGAGACGACAAAGTGGACCGCTGCAGCGTCCGGGTGGCGGGGGAGAAAGTGTGCCGTAACTTGATTTACCTGCTGGAGATGGATCTGCGCGGGGGATTTTACAGGGGGCGCTACGCCGGCCTGAAGGCATATGTGGAAAACCGGTTTACCTGCCCCCGCTGCGGTGCCCCGCTGACTGTACGCTCGGGAACCGGCGGCGGTCATTTTCTAGGCTGTACCGCCTACCCGCGCTGCGATCTTCCGGTTGACAAGCTTACGTTGGAAATTATAGAAGATTACCTGATTGCAGCCGGGCTGACCTGCCCGGCCGGCCACCTTTTAAAGACAGTTCCGTCAAAACACGGGCCCCTGGCAATCTGCTCCCACAACCCGGCCTGCCGCTGTGTTTATCAGGTGAGGGACCTGCTTTAGCTCCAGCGAACGAACTACAATTCAACTGTTTATTGAATGAGATCAAGAGATGGTTTGTTAAAAAAACTGGCAGAGCTAAAAAATGAAAACCCCAACATAATATTAACATATTTATTAACATATTTATTGATATTACATAGAATAATATTAAGAATAAATAAAATACTTATGAACGAAGCTGTTGGAAAGGATTGATATTATGCTTGATAATATTTCTATAAGTAATATTATGAATTCTCTTGTGCCCATTTCACGTTTTAATAAAGGTGAAGCCAATAAGATCTTTGAGGAACTGCGTGAAACTGGCTTTAAAATCGTGCTTAAAAATAATTCACCGGCTTGTATTCTACTGACTCCCGAAGCCTATGATCAGATGCTTGAAACGATTGAAAATTACCGTTTGTTTATAGAAGCAGAAAAACGTATGTCAAGTGCAACGGCGGAGGATTTTATCGCGGCTGACAAAGCTATGCAGGAGCTTGGCATTAATGATGCAGATTTAGAAGACACAGATGTGGAGCTTGAATAGAATGTGGAAGGTAGATTTCCGTGGTGCCTATTAACCGTCCGGAAAAAACGGTAACACTCACCCCCGAAGGTTACGTCGACCGCGACCCGGCCTGGTCGCCGGAAGGTGATTTCATTGCGGTTAGCCGGGCGGAATCATCGCAAGGGATTAGTGACCGGCGCGAGGAGTGGCCGCCGTCTTCAATCTGGCTGGCCAGCCCGGATGGTTCCGGGGCGAGGCAGATCAGTAACGGAGAAGTCCCCGGCTGCTTAGACTGCAATCCCTGGTGGGTCGAAGGTGGCAAAAGCCTGATGTGGGTGCGGCTGCAGGGAGAAAATGCCTCGATCTGGCAGGCCGGGGCGGATGGAAAAGACACCGTAAAAGTATTTGAGGAACTGGATATCCCCCAGGACTATTACGGCACTTATAAATGGGACGAAGTATTGGCCTAGCATCCAGGCGGGTTTTATCACCCCCTGCCTTTTCCCGATGAACAGGCGGGGGAAATCAGATCTATCGGCGACAGTTATGTACTAATAGATAGGAAAACTTATGATGAGCACAATTACTACCTCGATCATCCTTCGTTTGACGGAATGAGACTCATCATCGGTTTTATTGAAACAGCGGAGTTTAAGGAATATAAAGAAGGTGAACTTATTTTCAGGGCAAGGGGAGGCGACGATACCGGCTACTTCCAGTTTCCCTACCTGTTGATTTACAATCCCGTCAAAGGAGAGTTGAGAAATGAGGAACTTTTCTTACCATTAAATGAACAGGAACAGGTTTCCTTCGGAAAACGCACCTGGAAGCAGGTTATTACCAATTTTGAAATAGCAGATCCGACTATTCATTTCGACTTTAAGCCGGCGCCGGGAGAAGAGCTTGCCGGTGGCCATCCCCTGCCCGAAACAACTGTCCGGTACAATGAGGAAGCAAACGAATTTGTGCTCAGCTTTTTCAACGTGGAATTTGCTGATACTTTCAAGGATAATACGCATTTTGAAAGCCACGGCCTGAAATTTGCGAAGGAGTTCAATTTTGAGCAACTGCCGGGACGGCCTGGAGACGGTCAAAATCCATCTCAGCCACCGGTGGTGAGAGTGAGGATTTCGTTAGAAGGAAATCCTCAGTATAACGCCGCGATATCATATTCCGGGGGAATCGGTTATGATCGAACTATTCGGTGCACGGTAAACTTTCGGTAGTGAAGGAGAATTCCAGTAATGAAGGACTGTCGTGATATACTGAATGTTTGCTGCGTATGATATCAAGAATCACGTATATTCTTTCAATGACAGAAACGACCCGTCCACTGCAGGTGAGCAGGTCGCTTCTTTTATCATTATACCAATTTAGCTATCCAGGAAATTAATATATCCTTCCTACCATATAAAGAGAAAAAAGGAAGCCGTTTTGATACCTCTATCTAAAATAAATTTACACTTGCACCATCCAGATGAACGTTTTCCTGCGTCATATTATATGAGGAGGTGAAGGATGCGTGGGTAATAAAAGTGAGCAATACATCACATCTGAAATGATATCGCGTATTTGCTCAGGAGATATCGCTGCTTATGAAGAATTTGTCCGGGAGCAGTGGGCGGCTGCCGTTCGCACCTGCTGGCTGGTTTTACGCAACGTATACGACGCGGAAGAAGCCGCGCAAAACGCTTTCGTCAATTTATACAAGTCTCGTGGTCAGCTAAAGGACCACAATAAGTTCCGCATATGGTTTTATCAGATTCTGCTGAACGCGGCTCGCCAACAGTGGCGCCGCCGGCCGAATACTTCATTCGTGCCTGATATGGAGATCCTAGACCCTGCGGATAAGATTGATCAGACAGAGACCAGGATTGCGGTACGAGAAGCCATGCGTAGTCTGGGCAAGCAGGAAAGAATCGCGCTGGTTTTATGTTACTTTTGCGATTTAACTGACAGAGAAGCAGCAATTGTGGCAGGTTGGTGTCTTGGCACATATAAGTGGCGACTAGCCAAGGCCCGTCGCTGGCTTATCAGAAAGCTTAAAGATGACGGTCAAGCTTTAAAAGAGCAATTTGTAAAGGAGTGAATGATTCATGGATGAGTTGATTAAACAGAGAATACAACAAGATGCCGGTTGCTGCCAGGTTCATTCCATTCCATGGGACAAAATTCGTGAGCGCGCTTTTGACGATACCATACCCGCCGTACCTTTTCGCAAGAACACAATGAAATGTAAAATCGGATACAGTATCGCTGCCATGGTCGTAATCGGCGGGCTTCTAATCATGTCCGGTTTTATTTCCCCGGTTATAGCCAAGGCGTTGGAGCAAATTCCTATAGTTAAATCAGTGTTTAATTTTTATGGGGAAAAATGGGGGCTGCAAACCGCAATCAATGAAAAGTTTAGTACAACAGTTCAAAACACAGCAACGGATAAAGATATTTCAGTAACTATTACAGATGTGTTATATGACCAGGGGAGAATTGTCATTGGCTATACAGTAACGACGTCCAGACCTAACCTGTATCTTAAAGATACTTTGCCTTATTCTATTCCGTTACCTATTGCAGAAATGCATTTTTTTATTAACGGCAAAGCCATCCATGATACGATGCAAGGAACAGCTGAAAGGATTGACAACGGTAATGTTTGGATCGTAAATATCTACCACCACGGGGAGCTCCCTGAGAGTTTTAACTTGCAGATTGCGATTTACCAAATCGGGGACCAATACGGAGAATGGTTGTTTACGGTTCCAGTGTCGAGGCACTACACTGATGAAGCTACCAGAACATTTTTACCAATGAAGACGTGGATGATTGGACAAACCACTGTTATAGTAAAACAAGTGCAAATCTGTCCGACGGATATTGTGATTTATTATCAGACGATACAGCCGGTAGGCGCTCAACTTTGGGATGACTACTTACCAGATCGTGTTGTCGATGATACAGGGCATAATAGTTATTTCGGTCCAGGTTTTTCTTCCGTGGAAAGCGAAGAGATTGAAGGAAACACGGAGATAAGGGAGATTCGGGTGGTGCTTGCTGCTTCTTTAAAAAGTATGCCCGAATATCTTATCTTTGTCTATCCGACCCAAGAAATGAAGGTCTTTTTAAACTAAGTTAAGCCGAGGGCTAACAATGCCCTCGGCTAAGAGTTATATTCAACTGTCAGACTTAATAATATATATAGCCATTCCCATATGCACCATTAATGTCCGTTGCTGTATTGCGTATCTTTAGTCTATGGGTTCCTGCTGATACACTTGGAAATGTAATCGTTGTGGATTGGCTCTTAAATATTCCATCGACATGGTTTAGTATGTCTCCAATTTTATAATCTATGTGAGCCGGAACCAAATAACCATTGCTATCATACGCGTACTGCACTAAAACAACATCAACATCTTCTTCCGATAGCACATTAAATTCTTGAGACTCGGTGGTCTGTCCACGGCCTAAATCATTTATTGGATAATACAGAGTGGGCATAAAATAATAACCTCCTTAATTCTACTTTGGATTTGATTGATTAGCAGGTAATTCATTTCATCTAAGAAAATACTTCCGCAACTTTTTCAACGCACGCTCTTTCGCGCGATGAACCACAGGCTGTGATATCCCCAGTTCCTTGGCTGCCTCTCGCTCGGTAAATCCATCCAGAATCGTTGCCTGCACCACTCTTTGCTCTTGTGGCGTTAACAACAAGAGGGCTTCCTGGATAAATATCATACCCTCGGCTTCACCGGGAACATCTACGGCAGCAGGAATGACATCAATCATGGTCAACTTATCGGGATCAGTGCTTTGAGACGTCGGACCATTCAGGAGCAAAAGCTCGTGTTCATTCAGTTGCCGGTACTTTTTAGTTAATCTGATTGCTTCATGGTGCAGGCCGGTTAGAAACCAGGCAATTGCCCGGGCTTCCTCCGGATCAAAATCATGAACACCAGATTTTTCAGAAGAAACGTCAAGTATAGTTAATAATCTCACCTCCTATCATGGTAGCTAACTTGCCCTCTTACCATATAAAGAGAAAAAAAGGAGGCTTTTTGATACCCCCCTGTCCTAAAAATTTTTCTGTTTTTATCTTCAAGTTTTTAAGCCGGATATTGATGAATCGCGCTCATTAACCAAATTACCAGATCCGAATAACATTCAACATGATGACCCGACCTGCGGCTATATTTTTTAACTGCCGGATTTAATCGATAAACCAGTTGAATAAAAGCCTTCTCATCACCACTTTTAGCCCGGGCAACTAGCTCATGAAACTTAGGTTTTCTTTTCAAGGCACTCAACCTCCCTTTGCCTTTTCAGAACTACCAAACAATCGATCATGAATCACCTGCCAGCTTCCCATGGCGGAAGCCGCCACCAGCAAACCATTAAGAGCACAAAGCGGAACATTTTTTACCGTAAAACTCCCTGCGGCGATATCGGCCAGGAAAACGATTCCTTCAGCTACCACCACCACAAGACAGCGAGTGGAAAATCGCTTCAGAAAGCCAAATTCCTTAATGGAATCAACCACCAGAACAGTCGCGGCCACCGCGCCAGCTAAGGTGCCAAGAGTCGCATAGGTAAACAAATCCTGCATTCCATCACCACCTCCCGAAGACAAAAAGTATCTATATGTATAAAAACGGGCAGATCAAAATAACATTGGCGGAGCTGTTATAAAGTATTACATACCTTAGATCCAATGGTTTACACTTTTATCTTTCGACAGGCTTCGACTTATTTCCTGTATTTAACTGATTTTCTATAATATAGACGATTTATAAGCGTAATAAGTTCTACATATTTTTCAGCCAGATCTAAAATAGTTTTTCAAATCAATCGCCATACCTTGGCTACAACATCACTTATTCCTGGTACTCACGGATCATATCCATGGAGCGCGAAAACAAACTTCGGATTTTCTCAACTCAAAAGGCACTAGCTTTTCAAGGTATTTACCTCCAAATCCAACGCATTTTATTAACTCTCTACTGTACAAAGAGAAAAAAGAGGGGCTTTTTGATACCCCTCCCTTCCAAAATTATCTATTTTTTTATCTTCAAGTTCCCAGCGTTCTTTGAAACTCAAGCCTGATGCTGATAAATCGTACTCATTAACCAAATTACCAGGGGAGAGGACAGGGGGAGAGGAGGGTGCCCCTCTACTGGGCAAGGGGACACTGAGTAAAGGCACTGAACAGAGGGGAATGGTTCCATTGTCCGGTACCTATGAGTATATAGGATTATCAACAAATGTGAATATTAATTACGTCTGAGGAATGTTATCTAAATATAAGGCCAAAGCGGTTGAGTTATTAATCAAATATATGAATGAGCAAACTGAAGAGTCAGTTATCACGCTGGCTGCTTCGGCTCTGGTGACAGCTTCATAGGGTTTACATTTTCTGTCAGCAAGCCGTTTTTAAACATTGTGAGGGAAATGTGAGACAATGCAATTGGTGTTGGAAAAATGCCATTTGGAAATAGCCACCTTAAGACATATTATATACCAATCACCGGATTCAGTGTTAATAAAGTGTTTAGGGCGTGAAAACCATCCCCATTGTTTTCCGGAAATTTGCCAACCGCTATACAATAAAAAACTGAGAGCTAAAAAATTGAAAACCTTAGCATAATATTAACATATTTATTGACATATTTATTGATATTACATAGAATAATATTAAGAATAAATAAAAACTTATGAACGAAGCTGTTGGAAAGGGTTGATATTATGCTTGATAATATTTCTATAAGTAATATTATGAATTCTCTTGTACCCATTTCACGTTTTAATAAAGGTGAAGCCAATAAGATCTTTGAGGAACTGCGTGAAACTGGCTTTAAAATCGTGCTTAAAAATAATTCACCGGCTTGTATTCTACTGACTCCCGAAGCCTATGATCAGATGCTTGAAACGATTGAAAATTACCGTTTGTTTATAGAAGCAGAAAAACGTATGTCAAGTGCAACGGCGGAGGATTTTATCGCGGCTGACAAAGCTATGCAGGAGCTTGGCATTAATGATGCAGATTTAAAAGACACAGACGTGGAGCTTGAATAGAGTGTGGACGGTAGAATATTTAAGAGATGCTTTGAAGGATATAAGGCAACTTGATCAAGCCCAGCGTGTGCAGGTCATCAAAGCCATTAACAAGGTGTCAGCTAATCCTCTACCACAGGCAGAAGGAGGTTATGGTAAGCCACTTGGCAATAAAGGCGGTACCAATTTAGCAGGCTACTGCAAAATTAAGCTTCTTAAACTAGGGCTTAGGGTGGTATACAAAGTAGTGCGGGAAAACAATATCATGAAAATCATTATAGTTTCTGCGAGATCGGATGATGAGGTTTATATTATTGCACAAAAACGTATAGAGGAGTGAATCGTCCGGTTTTCTCTGATCATAGGAGACGTATTCATGGTTTTTGACTGATCATTTACATAGTAAGTTGACTGGCCAATGTATAATTTAATCAAGACTTCCGCTGTACTGTATGTGGTGGCGCTTTTCTCATTGGAGTAGTCTGAATCCCCGTATAAGTTGTAAGCCCGCACCCGGTAGTAGTACTCGATGTTGTTGTTCAATCCATAGGAACTACCCAGAAGACGACGAAGATTAAATAGCACAGTATAATCGCAAGTAGTTTGGTTTTCCTCATCTTACCACGCCCCTTTTTCTGAAAATATATATTTAGCTTAGATAACACTAACTGATCAGTTATCTGAAATTAAGACGAATATAGTGTTGATAAAGTTCTGTATTTAAGATAAACATCAATATTTACCGATAATTTTCCGGACGCCTTACCACAGGAAGTTTTTATTTAGTAATATTCCCAAGGGGTAGTATATTGTAGTATATTATGGTTGTTTTTGGTGAACTAGTTAGTTCTTAACACCGTCTAAAATATAGAGGCATATTAAACTGATATATTACAGACGTTACAGATAAATGCAGAGAGGTGAAGAGGATGAAGGCAACAAAATTACTGGGGCTGCTGCTGGCAATGATATTTATTTTTACCGGATGCGGCAATTCTTCAACTAACATACAATTCAAAAAGCAGGCTGAGCTTAAAAGAATAGAAAATCCCAGCATATCCAATGAAGATAAGCTATACATGGCATCCAACACGGCAGGTATTCAGCTCCTACAAAAAATATCTGCGGAAAGCGAGGGGGAAAACACTATCTTCTCCCCTGTCAGTTTCTCTACCATACTTGCCGTTCTTGAGAATGGAGCGGCCGGCAAAACCCGTGATGAAATAGATGCAATCATCAATCCGGAGAGGCTTTCCACTGCGGAAGTGAATGAAAAATACTGCAATACCATCAATTACCTCATGAATTTGGGCTATAAGGAAAACGGTAATAAAACCACCCTTGTAGAACTCGCCAATTCTTTATGGATACAGGAAAATCTCCAGGTAAAAGACATCTTTTTAAAAGACTCCAATACCTATTACGGTGCCGAAGCATACAATGTCAATTTTGCGAATGATATCTGTATAAGTGCCATGAACCGTTGGATTGAAGACAAAACTCACGGCAGGATACGAAACTATTTATCCAAAGTTGAGCCCGGGACAGCCATGATTGCATTTAATTCCCTGTACTTTAAGGGAAAGTGGCAAAGCCCGTTTGATAAATCCAAAACGCAAAAGGAAGATTTCCATTTGAACAACGGTAATACTGTCAAGGTAGATATGATGAATGCTGAAAAACAGATTGGTTATTACGAAGATGAGCAAATCCAGGCCGGCAAGTTCAACTATCACGGCTGCAATATGCTGGTCATACTTCCGAAGGACAGTACTGATGAATATGCCCGTAATCTTAATTATGCCGATATTCAAAAAGCATACAGCAACTCAGAGAATATGAAAGTAAAAATAAAATTCCCCAAATTCAGCTTCAAGCAGAAAAACGAACTGGGCAGTCACCTGAAAAACATGGGAATGGTCACCGCCTTTGACAACAGAAGCGCGGATTTTACGGGGATTGCGGACCGGTCCGGGGACTTCAACCTATTTGTCAGCGATATATCCCAGGAATGCTTTATCAGTGTGGATGAGGAGGGTACCGAAGCTGCCGCCCTCACATCAGTAGCTTTAATGGGAGCTGCCTTACCCAAGGAAAACGCCCCCCCCGAGTTCTATTTAGACAAGCCATTTATATTTGTCATCAGTGACGACCGGACTGGATTGGTCCTATTTATAGGAAAGGTGGAAAACCCGTTGGGCAGTGAGTAATTTTACTCTTTATAAGTCGTCCTCGTTGAGGTTAGGCGGTTTGCACCTTGAATAAGGGTGCAAGGTTTGCCTTTAAGTCCTAGTAGATGGGTAAACTTAACGAAAAGAAGTGACATTAGTTAAATGCCTCAAAAAATTAAAACCGTAATTGTTTTCTCGCTTATTGCGTTCATCGTTGTTATAATAACAGGTTGCTCGACTCAGTCCGCGGCGCCGGACGGGTCCGGGATGGCCGGACGGTTTAGCCGGGCGGAAAGGCTCGGCCAATTTACCGAGGTCAACAGGTCCGTGGACTGCCAGGGAACCACTGTTACCATAGAAAAAGTCCTGTTAGACAAGACGGGTACGTTTATGATTGCCGCTGTTGAGGGAGAGATCAGGGGAAAGTTGGACCCGCTTAACGTCAAGCTTTTTGACGGGGAGGGCCGGAATCTGGGCTGGAATTCTTTCCAGCAAGAATATCCCGCAAAATTGCCCGGAGGTGAAACACTTTTAACCTTCGATCCGGTTGAAAGTCCTAATGAACCACTGCGTCTGGAATTTTCCGGCGGGCCGGTGGAGCACGAGAATGGGCCTGTTGTTCTGGACTTGAAAGATATCAAGTTTAAAAAAGTGGACAATAAATACGTCCATACATATCAACTGACTGAACTGGTGGAGAAAAACGGCTATAGTCTGCTGGTGGACGCCATTACTGCAGGCGTCAGTGAAACCCAGGTACATTACAAACTGACAGCGCGGGGAGATTATGACGGTGTAGCGCACGGCTGGCTGAATAATTGGGACAACCACCCGAAAGAAGATGCGCCGGCCATGTTTGACGGCGGGCGAAAGCTGGAAAGCCACTTGTCCAGCATCGACCACATCGGCCCGACCTACAAGTATTCCTTAAATGGAAAGACGGCAGTCGGCCGGGCTAATTTTGACGCGCTGGAAACGCGCGAGGAGCGGCTCAATCTTACGAATGTTTACAGCTATTATTCCATTGACCAAATAATTCCCCTGGAAGAGATCACGGACAAGGTCTGCATCAATAAAAAAATACCTGTCAAAGATTATACCGTTTGTCTCAATTCGTTAGTTAAAGAAGACGATGAAACCAGGTCGCTGGAATATGTTGTCCTGGATTCTGCCGGAAACAGCGTGGACGCTGTTATTGACGCCTGCGTATATACGTGCTCGCATGATTACAGGATGCCGCTTACTTATTTCAGACAGTTTAAAAATGCGCCCGGCGGGGGCAGGCGTCTGGTTATGGGTTGGCCGCCGGGCGAAAGCGAGGCGGAGATCTTGGAACAAAAGCCCGTTATAAAAATAACCAGGCTTGGTTTTAGGCAGGAAGACGCCGTATTGGACATAAACCTGGACAGTCCCTCAAAGCACCCGGATAACCATGAGGAAAAAGCGGTTATGGTCACTGTCAACAATTATTACAAAATTTTGGGCGACGCCCTGGCCAAAGATGACCAGGCTGCTTTTGAGAAGGAATACGGCTATCTTGAGCCGACAAGTGAATGGAGAGACGGCATCAACGGCTGGCGGCGGCTGTTTGACGCCTGGAGGCCGCTGGGGGTGAAGAAATACAGCGTTTCTTTTGAAGAACCTATTGTAACCATTACCGAAAATAACGCTACCGTGGAATTGGACGTGGTTGAAACAATATTAAGGAAAGGAGACAAGGAAACCGAGTCCCCTCATTTTTACAATTACTTGAAATTAAAAAACGGAGAAAAGTCTGCCAGGACCTTTAGCGCGGTGTTTTGCCTGGCAAAGGAACAAAATAAATGGAAGATAACCAAGGTTGATGAGTTAACCATATTCGAAGAAATGCAGGGAGTCAATTCATTTTAAAATTTAAATAAAGATGACAAATTGTTCCCCTAAAAGCAGGAAATATAGAATAAGATTGCACCAGGAGGTGGCTGACATGATTAAACCCGGCAAGATTGCCGTTTTCCCGGTTGTATTTTTATTGATTTTCGTTATTTTCACTGGGTTGGCCGGCAACCCCACGGATGTTTGGGCCGCTGAACAAAACTTGCTGGCCAACGAGGCTGGAGCGGCGGCAGCCGGTGAGTCATTAGATGAATTAAAGGCAAAACTGTGGCAGGCCACAAGCGATTATGAATTAGCAATGGTTGTTGGCGCTTTTGACACCCTGCCCGGACCGGACCCTGACGCGGCGCAGGTTTTGCTGGACTACCTGAGAGATAACAATACAAATGACGCCTTTAGCATCAAAAACATCTTGATCAGGTTAATGACTGACGAGCAGGTTTCTCAACTGGCCAAGGATATCGGCGCTTATCAAGAAGCCAATTCCATCCGTTACTTGATTCCTGTTTTGACGGAGCGCATTAAAAATTCAAATGATTTGACCAGCGCGGTTCTTTCCCTGCGAGGCAATTGTTTTTTTGACCAGGCATGGCAAAGGATTTTTGCCAATCCAACCGATATGGTGCGGTGGCTGGATGAGACTTACGTTAAACTAAGCGATCCAATCGCCAAGCGGCGTCTTGTCGACACGGTCGGGGGGTTTGCTCAAAGACAGATTGACAATGCCGGCCGCGCGGCTGTCACCGGCTGGCTGTGGCGCGCGCAGGAAAATGAACCGGATCCGGTTTACCGCTCCGACCAGCTTTGCACCCTCTATCAATTGGGAGAAACGAAAGCCTTGGAAACGTTAGGCAGCCTCTATTCCAGCCTTGCTTCCGTCAGGGATAGAGCCGGCTTGATTGATAGAATCGCCGGCATCGCTCACTGGCGATTAGCGGGAGCCGATAGGGAGGGCTGGATTGACTGGCTATGGAAAATCGCCGAAACGGACGCGTCGCCATACTGCCGCCAGGAATGCCTTGCAGCCCTCTACATGGATTTGGGCCAGGAAAAGGCCTTGGAACAGTATGTGCGGGACACGGACCGAAACGGAGTGGCTACTTTGGCGCAAGAAGATCATGCTTTCCGAATCGACGGGCTGAACTGGCGATTGTTGAGGGACGCTGGCCAGAAGTATCCGCAAAGCTACCTGGGGCGAGGGATCAAGGCGTATGAAGCAGTGCGGGGTATACCCTATTTTGAAATAGAGCGTGCCGAGGAACCATCATATAATGGCGTCTGGGCGCCTCCTTACGGGGACGAGGAGTATGATCCGGACCGGGAAATCCCTGGCTGGGAAAATTTTCTGGCAGAATTTCCCCGCCACCCGGCCGCGGACGACGCGGCTTACCGCTTGACGCGCTGTTACGAGATCAAGGGGCGTTTTACCGACGCTGTCAAAACGATGCAGAAAGTCCGTTTCTTGCCTGACGGAGACATGCGCTACGCGGCCGCCGGAAGATTGGTTTACATCCTGGATGTAAGGATGACTTATGAGCAGCTTGAGTCGCTGTCCGCGGAAAAACTGGAGCCGCCCCTGCAGGCGTTTGTCAGCTATTCCCTGGCTATAAAGGAGGTCCGCCGGGAGAATTACGCGCGGGCCGTTGCCGGGCTGAAGGAATTTTTAAAACAGGAGGAAGCTCTGACAGCCGATCAGTTTATTTTGCCCTTTGACTACCTCAACGATTATGACTATCTCAGTGAGAATGATAAATACGATTTTCGCGGATCAGTCGAAAAGCAGTTGGCCGAGGTAAAGAAGCTTGCCGGTTTACAATCTCAGTGGGCTGAATCAAAGGACCCGGCTGATTTATACCAATTAGCGGCGGCGATCTTTCATAACGAGATGCTTTACTATAACCACTTATGGGCAGGGGAGCGGCAATACTACAACTGGCTGGGATATATCAACGAAACGGGCCACGGACACGCGCCGGCGGAAATGGCTGTTTTCGTCCGGGATCTGATCAACTACAACCATAGCCTGCCGTATTTTCAGCAGGTCTGCCAGGATCAGTCCGTAGCGCCGGAGCTAAGGGCTAAAGCGCTTTACTCCACCGGCCTTTGTTACATCGGCCTGGACGAGTGGGGAGAGGACGCCTCGTTCGCCTTCAACTCGTCTGATATTCAGGGGAAAATCATTTCCACCTACCAGCAATTTGTCAAAGAATACCCGGATAGCAACATGGCCGACGATGCGCTACTGGCGCTCGGCGCATACACCGGAGATGTCACTTACCCGCAAAGAATATTGAAAGAGTACCCTGAGAGCGACACAGTAGAAAAAGCGAACGACCTGATCAAAGACCTTACAAAAGGGATGGGATCACCATATCATTGGTCTACTAACCAGTCAGTGCCTTTCAAGATCATGTCCCTGGATGACAAAAGCGTCCCGCGGGAAATCAGAAATTGGGCGGCTGCCAACGCCACGCGGCTTTATACCGGCTCTAAAACCTTTGGCGAATGGAGCTATTTTTGCGTCTCGGCAGGGGAAAAGTCCACCGCCGGTTATAGCGTGGGGATAATCGATATTATTAGTGAAGGCAGCGGCAAGCTGAAGGTTTATTACCGGATTGACAACCCGGCGCCCGGGGAGGTGGCGGCGCAGGTAATAACCCATCCGTCTGTCTTAGTCCGCATCCCGGCGACCGGCGCGGCGGTGGAATTTGCGGAAGGATTCCCGCAATGAAAACCAGATTAAATAACAGAATAAAGACCTTACACTGGCAAAGGAGTGTCGATGCATGACCAAAAAGGCTATTATCCTGGGTATCATTATTTCGTTGGTCCTGTACATAAATGCGTATGGTTTTGCGGCAGATGACAGTCAACCTGCAATAGTGCTGGACGGTGCTAAAATAGAGGCCGCCGCTTATATTTGCGGAGGAAATGTTTACCTGCCGTTGCGGGCGGTTGGTGAAGCGCTCGGCTATGAAATACAGTAGTCGGGAGAGGATAAAACGGAAGATCATAATAAACGGCGGCTGGCTAAAAGTCACGTATTAGCCGGATTAAATATAAGTTAAATATAATAAAAGGGAAACGGTAGGCGTTCCGTTTCCCTGATACGTTTATTCCTCTGACATACGCAAACTTTGATAGCCTGTTTACGGTGCTGGATATGTCACCGTAACCTCTTGCTTATCCTGGTCCCAGTCCACCTTAGAGCCCAGGCTTTCCGCGATGAAACGCAAAGGTAACATGGTTCTTCCCGGCGGGATGATAATGGGTGTTACGTTAGGGTTGGCAGGATCGATGAGCATGTATTGACCGTTGATCCGGGCTATGTTCTTATCGATCCAAAGTTCAATCACCTTATCTTTAAGAGATATGGTTACCTTTTCCTCACTATCATTCCAGGTCACCGAGGCCCCAATGGCTTCAGCAATAAACCGAATGGGCAAAACCGTCCGGTTTTCTCTGATCAGAGGAGACGTATCCATGGTCTTTGACTGATCATTCACATAATAAGTTGACTGGCCAATGTATAATTTAATCAAGACTTCCACTGAGCTGTATGTGGTGGCGCTTTCTTCATTGGAGTATTCCGAATCACCGTATGAGTTGTAAGCCAGCACCCGGTAGTAGTACTTAGTGTTATCGGTCAATCCATAATCAGTGTAACTAGTAGTGTTGGCATCTATCGTGGCAACCCGGGTGTAACTCCCGCCCGCTTCTTTACGCTCTACTATAAAATCGGTTTCGTTGCTGGAATTGTCATCCCAGGTTAGCATGATCGAAGTTGAAGACAGTACTGTGGCAGTCAGGTCGGAAGGTGCTGCCGGCACAGTTCCGGTGGTAACATTGACTTCGTTGGAATAGACGGAATTGCCGGATGAATTGTAAGCCAGCACCCGGTAGTAATACTTAGTGTTGCCAGCCAATCCAGAGATTGTGCAAGTAGTAGTGTTGGCATCCACCGTGGCAATCTGGGTGTAACTTCCGCCCGCTTTTTTGCGCTCGATTATAAAACCGGTTTCGTTGCTGGAATTGTCATCCCAGGTTAGTGTGATTATTGTTGAAGACAACACCGTTGCAGTCAGGTCGGAAGGTGCTGCCGGTACTGTCCCGGTGGCAACATTGACTTCGTTGGAATAGGCGGAATTGCCTGATGAATTGTAAGCCAGCACCCGGTAGTAGTATTTGGTGTTGTCAGCCAATCCCGTATCGTTATAGCTGGTTGCATTGGCCCCAACTGTGGCAATCTGGGTGTAACTTCCGCCCGCTATTTTACGCTCGATTTTAAAACCGGATTCGTTGCTGGAATAGTCATTCCAGGTTAAATCAATCCGGGAAGAAGACACTGCCGTAGCGGTCAGGTAGGCTGGTGCCGCCGGAACAGCCCCGGTGGTAGTGGCGCTATATTCATTGGAATAGTCGGAATCGCCGGATGAATTGTAGGCCCGCACCCGGTAGGTGTAGGTAGTATTAGCGGCCAGGCCGGTATCAGAAAATGCGGTGACGTTATCCACCACTGCAATTTCGGTATAACCATTACTCCCTTCAGCACGCTCAATTTTAAATCCTGATTCGTTGTTAGAGTTATCTGTCCAGGTCAGGTTGATCTGGCTCATAGAAACCGCGACCGCCGTCAAGTTGCTTGGTGCCGTGATTTCCGCCGCTTCCACAGAAACCACCCAAGATACGGCGAAGATTAAACAGCACAGCGTAATCGCAAGCAATTTGGATTTCCTCATCTTACCACGCTCCTTTTTCTAAAAAGATATATATTTAGCTTAGATAACACTAACTGATCAGTTATCTGAAATTAAGACGGATATAGTGCTGATAAAGTTCTGTATTTAAGATAAATGGCAATATTTACCGATAATTTCCCGGACGCCTTACCGTAGGAAACGTTTATTCTGTAATATCCCAAGGGGTAGTATATTCTAGTATATTGTGGTTGATTTTGGTGAACCAGTTAGTTCTTTGCACCGTCTAAAATATAAAGGCAGTCCTTCTAGTTTCGGTATGGGTGGCTTGTTCCATTTAATGTTTTCCGTTGCTAGCTTATCGGCTGAGTTGCTCTGCCTGCTCTTGAGCCTGGTCTTGGTCAAAGCCTACGGAAATAATCTTTTTAAATTCCTGTTCGTGGTTTACACAATACCCCTTGGTGTTACGGTTTGTTGCCGGTTTATTGGTATACGCCCTTTTTGCTTATAGGGAGTCACGATAGTGATTTCCGCATAATTAGCAAATTAGTCAACCTTTTAGAACTAGATTATACTCGCCAGAAAATAGCATGGGAGTTATTTTTATATATTTAACGTTACATTTTGGATGCCTGGCCGTCTATATGGTAGACAGGCCGAACAGTAAATTTATATATAAGTTTTTTAAGTTTTCACAATCTGAGATTGTAGTGTTTAAGCAGCATGGAGGGTTTTTGGGGGAGTGTTTTATAATGATGCCAGGAATTGGGCCGGAGCATGTTCTCGGTGTTTCCTTTGAGGAGCTTTACGACCTGCATTTTGATGCTGTAAACAGGTATTTGCGTTACCGGATCAGCAGTTCCTGGGATGCCGACGACCTCACTGCCGCGGTTTTTTTGAAAGCGCTGGAGAATTTCCATAAGTACCGGGGGGATGCTCCTTTCGCGGTATGGCTTTTCCGGATAGCCCATAACGCGTATGTTGATTACCTGCGGGGACGCCGGGAAAGGCCCTTCCCAGAAAGTCAGTTGGTGGTCCCAAACGCCATACAGTCCAGCCCTGAAGAAGAACTGTTGCAGGATGAAGAAGTGAAGCTGTTAAGAGACATGCTGGGGCGGCTTCCCCCGGAACAGCGGGATGTGGTTTCTCTGAGGTATGCCGGGGAATTAAGGTTTGGCCAGATTGCCCAGGTGTTGGGGAAAACGGAACCGGCTGTTCGCATGATTCACTACCGTGCGTTAAAGGCACTGCGAAATGAATATTTCAGCAACAGAGAGGGGGGTGAAAGGATTGCGCGGGAAAATCACTCCATTGAACGCACATTGCAACAAGGGTAAAAACCGGGTTCAGCCGGATATTAAGTCCGGTGGAAGTTCACTGGACGAACTTTTGAACCACATGCGGCGAGTGCGGGAAGCCGTCCCGGTCAACGAGCGGCTGAGAGGAGAGTTGAGGGCGCGGTTGGCCGGGATGCAGGTTGAAGACGGCGCGGACCGGGGACGACCAGCCGCGGCATCAGGCGCGAAGGGTGGAATGCCTTCCTTTTTCCTCGCACGTAGCTTGAGCAGGCGTCCGGGTTTGTTGTGGTTGATCCCGGCAATGCTGCTGCTTGTGATTGTATGCTGGATATGTTGGTTGCTGATGGCGCCAAAATTTTTGGAGGCCGGGCACTCCAGAGAAATAGTACGTTTCTGGCTGGAAAAAAGCCCGCTGGATTTTACCTGCGGAACGCAAGAGCAAGGTTTTATTGCCATAAGGGGTGGGTCCTTGCATCTGCTGGACCAATACGGCAATCAAACTGGCGCGGTTAAGCCTCCCAAAGGTCAGTCCTATACTTCACCCGCCCTGTCCCGGACCGGTGACAAGCTGGCGCTGGTACGGCGTTGCGATACAGGCGGCGAGGAAATTATCACGGCGCTCATGCCGCCGGGCCCGTTGGGCACCGGCGCCGCGCAACAGGTGGAAGTAGCTTTGACGAAAGATGAAGTATTGCTGGCAGCCGGGCAGGAGAAGGACTTTTCCAGCCTGGCCTGGTCGCCCGACGGGCAAACCCTGGCTTATGTCCAGAGTGAACCCGGAGGGCAGAATGAGGTATACTTGCTGGCAAAGGGTAAGGAACCGGTATCCCTGGGTATGGGAAATCATCCCGCATGGTCCCCGGACGGTTCCCGGCTGGTGGTGGAACGGGCTGGAGACAACGGGCAGCCGGAGCTTTGGATAACTGGTCCCGGAGAGAACGGCGCGGTCTTTCTTACGGAAGGGGAACGGCCGGCGTGGGGAGCACAGGGATACCTTGTTTATATCAAGTCTACAACTACCGAACGGGTACTCACCTACAGCCCAGACGGCGCACCACTGTTCACAGTACGGCAGGAGCAGGGGGAAATCAGAACAATCAACCTGGGCCGTAGAGGAGATATTGTGTTTAAACAGCCGGGCCGACGTTCCTGGCCCGGTGACCGGTTGCTATTGGCTCCGGATTCCAGGTCCGGGGCGGAAGAACTGAATTGGCTGCGAAATTTGGAGCTTGAAGGTATACGGGAACCCCGGACATTGTTAATGGGTAAGGCAAATAATTTTCAAAAAATTGGTTTTAGCCCGGAAGGTAAAACCATGCTGGTAGCCCGCCAGGATGGTGGGACGGTGGCGCTGTTACGGGTGGATTTACAGGAAAGATTGACCAGAGGTGAACGGTTATGAGAAAAAACTTTCTATCATTTGGTAATATTTTAATTTGCGCTGTCCTGGCTATGGCAGTTGTATTCGCGGCTTTTCCTTCTTGTGCCGCGGCGGCGGTGGGAATGAAAGTACGGCCCGGCCTGGGCGGTTTGTATAAAACGGATCAGCCCCTGGAGTTGATGGTCACTGTGGAAAACTCGGGTCCGGGGTTTGCCGGCCTGCTCAGGGTAAGACATTATGATGAGCGTATACCTGACGTGTCCCGGTTTATCATTGACGTAAACGTCCCGGCGGATGCCCTGGCGCAATACCGTATGGTGATACCAGGCGAACTGGCCGCGGAGATGCCGGTTGTTGAGCTTGTTTCCGGCGACCTGGTGCTGGCCAAGTCACGGGTGGAAGGCGCGGCGGTGAGTGGCGGCCGGGTTGCCCTGGCCTTAAGTGGGGAGATCATGGGAAGCGGCTTACAGGCATGGCTGTCCAAAAGCACGGACTCTAAAATAAATTTGAAGTACTTGTCGCCTGGAGAATTGCCCGCGGATAGCCTGGTATTGAACGCCGCGGACATCATTATGGTCGATGTCTCCAGCATGACGGCTTTGACTGACGGACAGATCCGGGCGTTGAAAAATTGGGTATACCCAGGCGGCACGCTTGTGCTGTTTGGCGGCGCAGGGGCCGGAGAAGGCGGGGTATTTTCGGAAATTAGCCCGGTCCTGGTTACCAGGAAGAAGATGGTGGGCGGAGAACTGGCCGGCCTGCGTTCAGGCGGGCCGCTGGAAGTGGCCTCCGGTGAGCTAGTGGCCGGAAATGCCCTGGCCGTGGATACCGGCGTCCCGGTGTTGGCCAGCCGCGAGTTGGGGCGCGGGCAGGTGTTTTACTGTGGAGCAGCCTCGCGGGATCTAGGCAGCGAAGCCCAGGGGATCTGGTCGGCTTTGTTTGGCACAACTTCAGACCAGGGCAATGTAACGGGTAAACTCAAACGGTCTTCCCTGCCGCATATAAACATTCAAGACAACCTCACCCAGGCAAGTTCGTATATACCAGGGCTGGCAGGCCCGCCGCTCCCGGTGCTGGCGTTGTTATGGTTAGTCTACGCGGCAATTGTGGGACCACTGCTGTACTTCCTCCTGCGCCGCGCGGACCGGAGGGATTGGGCCTGGGCGCTGGCGCCCGCGGTGGCGCTGGTTGTCGCCGGTTGTTTCTACCTGCTGGCGCCTGGCAACCGGCTGCAGAATTACCTGTCCCAAACACTTGCCATAGTTGAAATATTTACACCAGAGTTGGCCGAGGTACAGGCAGGAGCCTCCGTTGTGGCTTCGAAGGGCGGTGATTTTATCCTCAATGTCGCTGAAAATATGTATGCCTTACCGGCAGGAAACAACGGCGACCCTTCCATTGCGCCCGCCCTGGTCCATCAGGGTGGCGAGAGGATCAGCATCGACTTTAATGGAATCGAATACGGAACTCTAAAAGGGGTTTACGCTTACGGGCTGCAACGGGGTTTTGGCAGCATTGAAGGCAGCATATACCTAAACGGGAGTACTATAGAAGGTGATCTGGTAAATAAAACCGGCCTGGATTTGCGGGACAGCTCACTGCTTTTGGGCGGCCGGGCGGTTAAAATCGGCGAATTTCCCGCCGGGGGAAAGACGCATATTGAAGAAACACTGGAGAGATGGGATGGAATAGTCAGCAGCCCGCAAACGCTCTTGTTCGGGATGAGCGGTGATGACCAGGCGGTGGGTCCGTTTTTCCGTGAACGCCAGATGATATCCAGCGCTGTAAGCCAGGGATACGGCAAACTGGCCGGTATTCAATTTTGGGGGTGGCATGACGGGCCGCCCGGAGTTATTGAAGTGGCCGGCAAACCAGGCTTGAAAGAGGAACACGGGCTGGTTCTGGTAAAACAGGTGATTAACATGGACTTAAAAGGAGAGTTCCACCTTCCAGCCGGTTCTATAATACCCTATTCCGTGGATGATAACGGCAGACTCGGATACGGCGCTGAAGGAAGATTGATGATGACTGGCAGATCGCAGGAACTTATTTATGATCTCAGAGACGCAAAGATCGGGTCGGACTGCCGGATTGACGCCCTGGATTTTCAGACAGTCCAGGGGCAAGTTCCCTACTCGGCGGAAATATATAACCGGCAGCAGGACAAGTGGGAGCCGCTTCCCGGCGAGGGGAGAAAAATTGTCGCCGATGAATTATCGCGGTACTTGGACGACTATAAGGTGAGGGTAAAGTGCACACGAACAGGCGATATATACGAGCCCTATCCGGTATGGCCGGGGCTGGCGGTGGAAGGGGCGTGTCTATTATGATAGAGTTTAACGGGGTAAGCAAAAATTTCGGAGCCGCCAGGGCGCTGGACCAATTCAGCCTGACAGTCCGCGAAGGCCTGGTTTACGGACTGATCGGGCCTAACGGCGCCGGTAAGACCACGGCTATGAGCATCCTGGCCACCCTGCAACTGCCTGACGCGGGCACGGTCACGGTGGACGGCCGGGATGTCGTCAGAGAAGCGGGGGAAGTGCGGGGCAGGATCGGGTATATGCCCGACTTTTTCGGTGTATACGACGATCTGCGGGCTGCCGAGTACTTGGAGTTCTTCGCCGCCGCCTACCACATACCCGCCGGGCGGCGGTCCCGCTTGGCGGCGGGGCTGCTGGAACTGGTCGACCTGCCGGATAAGGCCGGTGTATATGTTGACTCCCTGTCCAGAGGGATGAAACAGCGGCTGGCGTTGGCGCGCTGCCTGGTGCATGACCCGAAGGTGTTGATTTTGGATGAGCCGGCTTCCGGACTTGATCCCAGGGCCAGGGCGGAGATGAAAGAAATTATCAGACACTTAAAACAGATGGATAAAACGGTTTTGATCAGTTCGCACATTTTACCGGAACTTGCGGAGATCTGTGACGAGGTAGCCATTATGGACCAAGGAAAGCTGATTGCCTGCGGCACAGTGGCGGAAATAACCGCCTTCTCCCGCGGCGCCAGGCAGATGAGGATAGAGGTCTTGGACAGGGTGAAGGAACTGGCCGATTACTTGGCCACCCGGCCTGGTGTCAGCGATTCTCACGCGGACGGGCCGACGGTGCAGTTCATTTTCAGCGGGGAACAGGCGGAGCAGGCAGAACTCTTGCAGGTAATAATCACTGCCGGTTGGCCGGTGACTGAATTTGGAGAAGTTAAGCGCAACCTGGAAGAAGCCTTTATGGCCGTAACCGGTGGGGAGGTGGAGAACGATGGCGGAAATTAATCCGGTAATGCTGAAAGAGTTGCGCCAGCGCTTTCGCAATAAAAAAGCGTCATGGCTGCTGGCGCTTTACCTGCTGGTTATCGGCGCTTTTGTTCTGGGTTTCACCTACTTGAATTGGCGTAACGCTCCTGGGTTCTACCAACCCTCCCGGAGCCGGGAAATTTTTATTTTTCTCAGCGTCGCCCAACTGGTCCTGCTGGCTTTCGTCACACCGGGGCTGACCGCCGGTGTGATCAGCGGGGAGCGTGAGCGGCAGACACTAAATGTACTGCTGACCACCCGGCTGACCGCCTGGCAAATCATCTGGAGCAAACTGGTTTCCTCCAGTGCTTTCGTGGCGCTGCTGGTGGCAGCCACCCTGCCTCTTTACAGCATTGTTTTTCTGTACGGCGGCGTCTCGCCTGGGCAGGTGACGGGGGTATTCGGTTTTTACCTGGTGACCATGTTTCTGTTTGGCTGTATCGGTGTGGCCTGCTCAGCTTTTTTTAAAAAAACGGGAGTCAGCACTGTCACGGCGTACGGGCTGACCTTTGCCCTGTCGGCAGGCACTGCGTTGCTATCCATATTCCTAATATTGCTGGACCGTTCCCACCGGATGACGACATCAGCGACGTCGGGCCTTCCCTTGCCCCCTGACTTTACTACCGGAGTGGCGCAGTTTTTACAAGAAACCAACCCTATCTACGTACTGATGGAGATACTCGGGACAAAAGGGATGGAAAAGGGGTTTAATTTCGGCTTGCCGTACTGGGGTGTTTATGCCATTGTATACTTAGTTGCCGGAGCCCTGCTTTTATATTGGAGCGCCCGCCTGCTGTCCCCCCGGAAGAAAGATTGATTTTAATAAAACGGAAAAATGCTAAAGAAACTACTCCCGGTTAATTTTTTATTGATTTACACTATTTTCACTGGATTAACCGGCAAACCCAAGGATGTCCGGGCTGCTGAATAAAGCATATCTTTAATAAATAATTATGAAAAGGAGGAGGTTTTTTGAAAAGGGTTAAAGGAGCAGCCATTGTAGTGCTGGCCGTGGGCATGTTGTTGTCCGCGACCGCCTGGGCGGCGGAAAAAGAGGCGTCGGGCGTGCGGGAAGCGCAAGGCGGTGTGGAAACTCTAGAGTTGAAAGACGGGGCTGCCAAACAGCCGGTTGTAAAGACGGCGTTGAATGAGTCGCAGCGGCAGGCGCTGGAAAAAATCTATCAAATCGTGCCCGAACTAAAGGAACTCTCTGTAAAAGGCGTGAGTGACGAGGGGGATTCCACTTGGGAAGTATTTTTGAGCGACAGCGCCGGGGATGCGGCGCCTATGCATACTTTCGCCAGACTTGCTTTTGAAACTGATACGGGGGAATTGATCATGTTCGATATCCAAAACCCGGATTGGGCTTCCGCTGAGCTTCCGGCTTCCGGACTGGCCAAGGAAAAGGCGGCTGATTTCGCCCGGCGGGTTCTGGGAGACAAAATGAAGGACTATCAGATGAACAATCAGATAAGCTACAGCGGCGGAGGTTCACAGGACGACAAAGGGAACAAGATAACGTGGGCCTCGGCGAATGTGCAGTTTGAGCGTCTGATCAACGGCATACCCTTTCTGAACAGTGGCATTCGGGTGGGTGTCGACGCTGCCGGGCATGTTACCGAATATTATACTGAAGGATATTTCAAGAGAAATGACAAAGACAGCATTAAGGACGGCGAGCCGGATCCGGCGGTGTTCCCCGATCCCGCGCTGGCGGTGACGAAGCAAGCGGCGGAAGAGGTTTATGCCGATCTGCTGAAAATGAAGCTTAACTACGTAGAGCGGCAGCCTCTGCGGTATCTTAAGCCGGGCGAAGAAGAGGTCGAAACCCGGCCGGTTTTGGAATATATTCCTACTACGTATGCGTTCATAGACGCTGTAACAGGGAAGCCGCTGGATGAATCTCAGGAGCAGCAGTCGACCAGCCTGATCAGCCTGGCTGGAGAGGGCAAGAAACTGGTCGCCGGGACTCCTGAAGAAGCAGCCGCTCTACTTGCCGCTGAAACCGGCATAGATATTTCCGGCATGAAGTTAATGAGGGAAGATGAGATGGAAGATCACCTTAAGTCAGGGATTAAGGTGAAAGAGTACAGCTGGCGTTCTGAACCGCAGACGGGGAATAAAGACGTGCCGGATTACAACACAATGCGTTATTTGGATCTCAACATGCTGGCAGACACAGGCCAGATTATAGGCTTTAGCCTCTATGATGAATCCGGACGCGGCAAAAAAGCGACAATATCCAGAGAAACCGCACAGGAAACAGCGATTCAATTCGTGCAAAAGTATCTGGAGCAGGGCACGGCTGAACTGGAGATGTGCGTTTACTCAACGCAAGAAACAATTCCCAACTGGGTGGACATGAACAAGTTGAAAGATAACGGGGTACGGCCGGCATTTCATTTTACCTTCACATATACCCACCAGGGTGTCCCGGTTTCGGATCGTTTGTACAGCGTTACTGTAGACGGAATTACAGGCAGGGTTAGGGCATATTATAACGGGAACAGCAGTTCACCCGTCACCCTGCCCGACAGCAAAAATATTGTGACGGCTGAAGCGGCAAAGGCTGAATTTTTGAAAAGCCTGCCGTTGCGTCTGGTTTACGTCTGGCCTGAATTTTTCGACCAGAAAGCGCCCAAGCCCCTCCTGGTTTACATGCCTGACTACAGCTATGGTGGGCAATACATCGACGCCTTAACCGGAAAAACTATGACTTTGGAGACGAAATAGAAAAGGCTGGATACCGGGTAAACTGAAAGAGAAAACTTGCCGAGAGTTAGCCCGCTGGTTAGCGGGCTAACATTTATAAAGCTATTGAAGCGCGGGAAGGATGTTAACGACTATTTGAAAATTGTATTGGGAATACAGCGGCTGCGGGAACGCGAACTGCCGTAAAGAGAAATATTAATTGATCTGATAGTATGAAATAAGTATAATATGGTTGAAATATTACTATAAGGGGCTGATGCCATGCAAATTAAACCGTCCGCAAGCATCCGGCAGAATTACAACGAAATTGCGGCATTGTGCAAGTCCACCGGAGAGCCTGTGTATCTTACAAAAAACGGTGAGGGCGATCTTGTGGTCATGGATATTGAGGCGTTTACCCGTCGGGAGAAAATGCTGAAGTTGCGGGAAGAACTGTTGGCTGTTGAGGAAGACCGTCTGGCTGGCCGCATGGGATGCACGCCGGATGAATTGGATAGCTATTTAGACAGTATTATTAACGAGGTGGAGCATGGAAAAGGCACCTCAATATAAGGTCATTGTTTCCGACCGTTCCCGTCAAATGCTGGCAAGCCATGTCCGGTTCATGGCACAAAAAAGTCCATCCGCCGCTCGAAAAATAAAAAACGAATTAATGGACGCCATTCGCTCTCTTCACCAAATGCCGGAGCGTTTTCCGTTTCTGGAGGTGGAATTTGTCCCGCCCAACAAATATCACAAGATGTTCGTAGAAAAATGGTATCTGGTTTTGTATCAGATTAAGGACCAGACGGTGTGCGTTGATTATATTGTGGATTGCAGGCAGGATTATGGGTGGTTGGTGCGGTAGATTTTGCTATGTGACATAAACAACCCCTTGCTCCTTTGCACATAGTGGACTTGCTCAGGTTCGTGGATATCTGCGGTTGCCGGACGGTAAAATTAAACCTGCAAATAAGCCCGCGCATATTGTATGGTTAGCGCAGGCTGCCCGGCGACTCTGCCGTGTGCTTACTAAATTCCTACCCAAAATTATCCCCTGTTTTTTTTAATATTACAAAACCGTTCGCAAGTATTCTAAATCTATATAAAGTATAAGGCTAATTAAGACCATAATAGACGTACGGGTGGCCCGGGCTGAATTACTATGGTGGCGGGGCTGCCGGAAACCATGAAGTGCCCAATTGAGAGAGGGAGAAAAGATACAAGTGAAAATAACAATAAAATTTATGCTTTTAATTCTGCTCATATCCTTCTTGTTAATTTTTGTGGGTTGCAATAAATCAAAAGTCGTTCCGGCTGATTCGAGCCAGCAGGATTTTTCCAGTTCGCCTCAAGTCAACATTGATGCGTTCAAAGATCAAGGGCGGGTAGCGTTTGTCTGGAACGGCCTGCTCTATGTTCTGGATGGCGGCAAAGGCGCTCTTGCAAAGCTGAGTGATGCCGGTCAGGCCAGGTGGCCGAAGTGGTCCCCTGACGGGCAGTGGCTGGCGTACATTCGCTACAGCGACGCCCAGGAGAAAAGAGGCGTGCTATGCGTCGTTAAGCCGGACGGGAGCCAATCATATGAAGTGGACGGTTTGCCCTTGCTGGTTGATACAAATGGAATCACCTGGTTGCCCGCTTCCGATGAGTTTATTGTCTCACCCGGAGGATATGTTTTACCCGAAGAGCAGGACTTATATCGGAAATTATATGTGGTCCGCCCGGGTGAAACGCCCCGTAAGATTGACGCTCAGGCGGGCTGCTTGTCCCCGGACGGCAAAATCATAGCTTATGGTGATATATTGCCGGATTCTGACAACAAACAATATCCCGGGATGCGCAGCGACGCCCTGTATGTCGTTCCCATAGAAGGCGGGGAGTCGGTTCAGTTGTATGCCGCCAAAGGTGACGGAATGATTAATGGGGCAAGATGGTGGCCTGACGCCAAAGGGCTGCTTTTCCGGATGGCCGTTCAGCATTCTGCCTCCATTATGGCCGACGGAATGGAACTTTACAGTATGCCGTTAACCGGCGGAGAACCGCGGCTGCTTGCAAAATCTTTGATATATCCGGAGTGGCTGTCCTGGTCGCCTGACGGGAGCACACTGCTTGCCGTTAAAGGCGCCGGGCGGGAGATTTGGCGGAACAAGTCGCTTGTGGCATGTGATGTAAAAACCGGGGAAAGCGTTGATCTGCCTCGGAGACCCAATACGGTATCCCTCGACCCGGACTGGTCCCCCGACGGGAAACACATCGCGTATGTGGAAGCTGCTGAGGAAGAAGATCTCGCGGAAGCCGGGGAAGTCTCCGCCTGGCAGCAGACACGAACTCTTTGGGTAGCGGACGCCGGCGGTAAAAACGCCCGCCAGGTAAGTGAGGCCGGGACAGGAATCAGCCGCCCGCTCTGGTCACGGGACGGTGCTCATATCATTTACCTGAAAGAAAATTCCATCTGGCTGATTGATATCAACGGCGGCAGCCCCGTAAAACTTGTCGGGCCTTTTCCCAACGCCCCCGACTCTCAGGGCTACTATGGTTATGTTTCCTGGTCTAATATTTTAGCCTTGTATTAGATGGTTAAGCCCGCATATCTTAGGGAAACGCGGGATGAGGTTGCCTATACTTAATATATCGGTGTAATTATGGCTGAAATGGTAAGATACTTTTTTAACGCTGCTCGTCGGAGCCGCTGTCAAGGAGTTTTTTACCGCCGGTATATGCCGATATTGGCAGGGATTTCTGCGGGCGGTTAAACTCGGTCATGTATTTCCAGTAGCGCTTTGGCATATGACTCATACGGCACTGGGGGTTATGACGCCCCTTCACCTCAATGGTCTTGTAAAAGAGTCGCCACAGTTCACGGAAAGACTGTTCCTTTTTATCAGGTTCGGGCAGTACCAGATCTTCAACAGCAATAATTGCGGACTGGTAAGGGTGATACGCCAGTGCCATACCATGGGTTTTGTCAAAAATTAAAAAGCGTTCCTCCGGATAGCGTTGGCAGAAATGCTGCCTCAGTAAAGGGAGTACATAGTTGTTAGGCTCTATTTCGCCTACGAGGACGTTGTTAAAAACAGAAAAGCGCAGGAACCCTTTAAACAGGTGGCTTTCATTTTTCAAATGCTTTACGGCTTTAAAGAGTATATTCACTGCGTCATTGGCCAGCATATCCATCACGGAGGGGCCATGACAGTAGCCCATACGCATAAACCGCAGGATATACAGTTCCTTTTGAGGAAGACAGGTTAAAAAGGCCTGCCGCACGAAATCCAGGGCCTCATGCCCCATTTTTTTCGGAATAGAGACCAGCACCCGGTTCACTTTCTGCGGATCGGTCATAATTTCTTTAACCGGAAAGAGTATGGCTTGTGGTATGTCCGGCGCTAAAATCTCCACCGGTATTTCTTTCTTGTCATAACTCTCAAAAACGCAGCACAGCAATCCATTGAAGCTGCCGTCGTAAAGATAAATCATATTTGACCGGTCAAGCATTTCTGAACATCCTCCTGACAGGATGACGGCTCATCAAAAAGAAAAAGCTGCTCCGCTTCCGGATGCGGGGGGAATTTCTCGTTATACATGGCCCAGGCTTTTTTAGACATCAAAGCCCTCAGCACCGCATCCCGTGTGATTTTCAAGCCGTCCGCGATTTTACCGCCGCAGGTGATGAAATACTGGGCACGTTTAAGTGCAACCCCCAGCTTTTTGAGCGCGTCAAAATTGAGAGTGGCGGTGCGGCGGGCAGTTGTAATCCGCTTAACACTTGTTACGCCGATGCCCGGCACTCGCAGCAGGTCGTTATAAGACGCACGGTTTACGTCCATTGGGAAAAACTCCATATGGTTAAGGGCCCAGTTGCATTTGGGATCTAAATAGGGATTAAAGCTCTGGTGCTGCTCGTCCAAAAGTTCGTGGGCGGTAAAACCGTAAAACCGCAGCAGCCAGTCCGCCTGGTAAAGGCGGTGCTCCCGCAAAAGCTGCGGTTTTGTGCCCATGGCGGGTAGAAGGGCGTTTTCAGCTACCGGCATATAAGCAGAAAAGAAAACCCGCTTTAGCTTGTATTTTTCATATAGGCTTTCGGTTAAATTTAAAATCTGAAAATCCGTGTCCGGCGTGGCTCCTATAATCATCTGGGTACTCTGGCCGGCAGGGGCGAACTCTGGTCCATGCCGATATCTTTTCCTGCCTGAGGAACTCTCTTTTATGTGGTTATGAATATATCCCATCGGCCCCAAAATAGCGTGCTTTGATTTGTCCGGTGCCAGCAACCGCAAACTGCTTTGAGAGGGAAGCTCAATATTCACACTTATCCGATCCGCCAGCACGCCGATTCGGTCAATCAGTTGGCTGTCGGCTCCCGGAATAATTTTGGAGTGAATATACCCGGCAAAACGGTACTCCTCCCGCAGTATGCGCAGAGCCTCCAGCATTTGCTCACAGGTATAGTCGGGATTTTTAAGCACTCCTGAACTCAGAAAAAGACCTTCAATGTAATTGCGGCGGTAAAAGTTGAAGGTCAGTTCCGCCAGCTCACGAGGTGTAAAGGCTGTCCGCGGCAGGTCGTTAGAACGGCGGTTGACGCAGTATTGGCAATCATAGACGCAAACATTGGTCATCAGCACCTTTAACAGTGAAACACATCGCCCGTCCGCCGCGAAGCTGTGGCATACGCCGCAGGATACTGCGCTGCCAATACCCCCGGCAGAAGCCTTTCTATCCACTCCGCTGGAAGTACAGGCCACGTCATATTTTGCCGCACCGGTCAATATTTCCAGCTTATGAAAAGCATCCAACCCGACCAACTCCTTACAGTCTTTATTATATTGCAGAACATATGTTCTTGTAAAGAAGTTTGTCATGTGTGCGGACAATTTAAAGACAAGGCTTAAAGGGATTCTGAGACGATTATTTTGGTAATTTATCGGATTGTGCCAGAATATTTGCCAAGGAAAGAGCCTCCCAATGTCGAAGTAATTAGGAAATATTCGGAAGGAGTGGTTACTTGAAAGAGATACAAGGCGTTCATGAGTGCTATGTTTGTGGAGCAAGCAATAGCTGGAAAGCAAAGTGGCAAAGTGAGAATAGGCCGAACGTTTCAATGGTTTCCGTAAAAAGACCTGTGGCTGTTGATAAAGGGGTATTCGAAATAACATATTCATGTAACAATTGTAATACTGATAATAAATTTGAAATAAGTTTTAAATAAGAGCCTCCGGGCTCTTTTACTTTATTAAAACGCAGACCGGCGCGCAGTGCCTTAAGTGGAGACTCTCGGGGAGAGACGGGTATTAATGCCTTCCTGAACGTATTCTATTTTGTATTAGCTGGCTTATTTGAGATTGGCGGAGGGTATCTTGTCTGGATCTGGATACGAGAAGGTAAGCCGATTTGGCTTGGAGTGCTTGGAGCTATAAAATTCCTTCCCCAAATTACCCCCTTTTTTTAATATGACAAAACTGTTTATAGGTATTCTAAGTCTATATAAAGTGTAAGGCTTATTAACCGGTTAGAGCTTTAAACGTA
Source organism: Pelotomaculum isophthalicicum JI (assembly GCF_029478095.1). Classification (NCBI taxonomy): domain Bacteria; kingdom Bacillati; phylum Bacillota; class Clostridia; order Eubacteriales; family Desulfotomaculaceae; genus Pelotomaculum; species Pelotomaculum isophthalicicum. The sequence goes on from NZ_JAKOAV010000013.1 coordinate 37,010, forward strand.
GAAACACGGGAGGCGTTTTATGATTCCTGTAGAGCCGGACAAGGTTAGAAAGGCGTGCCGGGGTGACTCCAACGCTTTTTCAGAGCTTTTCCAAGAGAGAAAGGACGATATATACAAACTGGCGTACACCTATGTAAAGAATAGAGAAGATGCCCTGGCTGTTCTGCATGATGTTGTGTACAAAGTGTTTATATCCCTAAAGAAGCTTAAAAACCCGGAGTCCTTTAATACCTGGTTAATCAGAATCACGGTGAACTGCTGTATCGATCATTTGAAAAAGAGCAAGAAAATAGTCAGCTTCGAAATAAAATATGACAATCCTGAGGCACTGGAGCGAATCGCTGACAACAGTCAGGATTACGAGGACTTAGTCTCAAGCATTGACTTATTCGATGCTATCGACAAACTCAGCATAGAGCAGCGAACCGTAGTCGTCTTGAAATACTATCAGGATTTTACCCTGCTCCAGGTGGCGGAGATATTGGCATGCCCGGTTGGGACAGTCAAAACCCGGCTAAACAAGGCATTGAACTATTTAAGACGGGAACTGAAGGAGGGATATGAATGAAAGCTTATAAAGACGTTTTCGACAATATAGTGGTTCCTGCTGAAGAGGTGGACATGGTTATCCAGAAGGCCATCAATAAAGGCAAAAGGCAATTGAAAATGAAAAGGCGGATCATCATTAGCGCGTCGGTGGTCTTGCTCTGCGCTTGTATTTTGGGCAGCGGCTTTGTATCAGCTTCGATGGCCAGGGTGTTGGTAAACATACCTTTTATAGGTTCGGTATTCGCAAGAGAGAAGTTTGCCGGGAGCGGCCTGCAGAATATAGACATAGATGATATAGCAAAATACGATGACATGCAGATTACCGACCAAGGGATAACCGTGGCCATTAGGGAAGCCTATTACGACCAATCAGGCTTTGCTATCGGTTATGTGGTAAGCGGCGCGGAGTTGTCGGATGAAAAGATTTTCCATGCGAGTTTTTATTATAATGGACGGCCTATCTCCGGGGGAGGCGGTGGCAGTTACGATAAGATATCAGATGAACTGTACGTTGGTTTGCAGCAACACCACCCCCATGCCGGATTATCTTTCCCGGATAGTCTTGAACTGGAAGTGGTATTGGCCAATGACTTAAATAAAATAAGAGAAAGCCCTTACCGTTTCAAAATCCCGGTTTCCCGCCGCAGCGCCGATGAAAAAACCAGGGAATTGCTGGTGATGAAAGCTGTGGAGACTGGAGACAGGACCATTCTGGTGAAGAAGATACTCTTTGCTCCTGCTGCCACAGTGGTGGAGTATGAATACACCCATCCGATCAGCGATAGGAAAAAAGATGGTGGAGTTGACCTCTATGATGTCAAGCTGATCAACGGCAGCGGCGCTGAATTAAACCCCGGTTCTTTCGGCCGGGATGGCAGTATAAATGGAGAAAAATGGGTTGATAACTGCCGGGTCGACTTCCCGGCTATCAACGAACCCGCCGGCAATATGGCTTTTGAAGTAATATTGCCGGAAGACCAAAGGATCAGGGTGAATTTTGAAATAGAATAGTCTGTTGACCATAGACACGACACGAGGAGTTGTTTGACAGGAAATTGCGCTTTTCAGCAAGAGATGCCCTTTTTACTTAGAGAGTGAAACAAACGTCTTGTTTTTGGTACAGCATTTATGAAAAGATGTGCGTGTCCTTAACGCAGGAAGACAGCATTCCCGGTTGGGTGGACAGGAGCAAGCTGGCGGGCGATGAACAGCGGCCGGAATGTTATTTTACCTTCACGCGCACACACCAGGGCATTCCGGTTTCGGACCGCTCGTACTCTGTCAATGTGGACGGGCTGACAGGCAGAGTTACAGCTTTTCATGACAGGAACAGCGGTTCACCCGTCACCCTGCCGGACAGCAAGAATGTGGTGACGGCCGAAGCGGCAAAAGCCGAGTTTTTACAAAGCAACCCGCTGCGCCTGGTTTACACCTGGCCTGAATACTGCGGCCAGAAAGCGCCCAAACCCCCTTCTGGTTTACATACCGGACTACGGTTACGGTGCAAGCGGGGGTATATCGATGCCTTAACCGGAAAAACAGTGACTTTGGAGATGAATTAGAAATGGCCGGATGCGGGAGGAACGCCATGAAGTCCTTAAAATTTTGCGCCTTAATCTTCTTGTTTTTGTTGTTTGCGGTGGCCATGGTTTTTACGGCAATTACTATCCTGAATGGCTGAGTATTTACTGGGAAAGGTACTAAGATTAAGCCGTGGGATGCGGAAAAACTTAATGTGGTGGTGTAATTTGTGGAAGGAGGCCCGCAATGAAAACTGCCCGATTGATCATCGCACTTTTAATATTTACTTCTATAAGCGGCTGCGCTATGGATGAGAAGAAGTTGTCTGACGACCAGGGGAGGAAAACAATTGTTACTATGGACCAGGCGATAACAGAGTACCTGGAAAATAGTATTATCCCCATTCTACCTCCCCCCGGCGTGAAAACATTTGCGGCGTACGACCTTCTCGGGGTGTCCGAAAACGGGGATGAAAAAACAGCCTACATGTTGGCAGACATATGGACATATGGGGTTGAGCCAAGCGTCGGCATCGGCCCCCGCAGCGCCAGCTTCCTGCCCTTGGCGCTAATCTTAAGAGAGGAAAACGGCGGTTTTACAGTCGTTGGGCACCGGCAACCGCGCGACGGCTCGAACAATTGGCCGGATATAAAACAAATTTTCCCAGAAGAATACCACGAGAGAATTTTAGACTACCACAAAACGGGGAAGGGTCAAGAAATGGAACAATCAATCAGAGAAAGAGTAAACAATTATTTAAAGACGGTAGGAATAGAAAATACTGTTTGATTTTGTACGTAACAAAGGATGTCCTATTGATTTAAGAACCAATATTTATTACAGTTTCCAAGCTTTAAAAATTATTTCAGGGGTGCTTCTTTTTCACACGGGCTATCCGGGACCCTTAAAATCAACTAATCGTGATTTTGCTTATTCATGGTGTTGGCTCTGTTTTTGCTTTTTATTAAATTTGTGTTGACCTTCTAAAGATTACATTTATAATTATACCTAGATTAACTAAGCATAGTTTATCTAGGTAATATTTTAAACGTCAAAAGGAGGGCAGTCATGAAGGTTAACAAGGAGTTGCTAAAAGGGAGCACAGTTGCCATAATCCTAGCGATGCTTGACCAGCAACCTATGTACGGCTATCAGATGATTAAGGAAATTGAAAAACATTCTGAAGGGGTTTTTGTGTTTAAAGAGGGGACGCTTTATCCAATTTTACATTCCCTGGAATCAGAAGGCATGGTTGAATCCTACTGGACTGAGACCGAGGGGAACCGCCGGAGAAAATATTATAAAATCACTGGTGAGGGGCGGTCGCAATTGAAGGAAAAACGAAATGAATGGGCTGCCTTCTACAAAGCGGTTAATCAGGTTCTAGGGGAGGGGATTGTATGAGGTTGGAACAGAATCAGAAGGTCCAACAATATCTAAATGCTGTTTGCTCGCAAATAAAATGCCGTGAAGTACACGGGCAAATCAGGCTGGAATTGCTGGGACACATTGAAGAAAACGTCGAAGAGCTTTTACAGACGAATATTCCGGAAGAGGAAGCCATTGATCAGGCGATTGCGCAGATGGGAGATGCCCTGAGTTTGGGAAAACAACTGCACCAGGCCCACAAGCCGAGAACTGAGTGGAGCTTGTTGGCGCTGGTCGGCTCATTTATCGGCTTTGGATTGCTGAGTATGTATACGATTGAAAAGGGTGGTTTGTTAAAGTCGGTCTCGGGATACACAAATAATCTTTTATTCTCGGATTATACGTCAGTATCGGTATTTACAAACAGCCTTGTTTTGTTTTTACTGGGAGTGATGATAGCGGCTGGGATGTATTTTTTTGATTATCGAAAAATAAAATCCTGTTCCCTGTATTTATATCTGGGGACTCTCCTGGTTTGGCTAACCGTCTTCTTCTTTGGACCCGAACTCAACGGTAGACAAATGTTGAACTTGTTTTGGATAAGAATAGATTTTGTTATGGTTACCCCGTTTTTATTGACGATAGCTCTGGCCGGTATCTTTTCCGAGTGGAACTGGAATCAAGAGAAAGGATCGTTAAAGGTTTTTTTTCTCCTGGCTACCGGGAGGAGAAAGTGCAAATTTAATTACCGGGCCGGTTCGTTATTAAAAGCTTTTGTTCTTTTGATTATCCCTTGCCTTTTTTATATTAATAGCGCTGTTATGGCGGGCGCTATTTTATATACGATTGTGTTTTTGATCCTCATGCGGGTATCCGGCGCGAAACTGTCGCGTGTTTTCCTGGTATCAATGCCCATTATAAGCTATATCCTTTTCTTTTTTTTAGGACATCCCTATCGACTTGATCGAATTACCGTGTTTATGCACCCGTACAGAGACCCGGACGGCGCCGGCTATCTATACACACGGTTAACCGAGACAATCCATGCCGCCGGTCTTTGGGGGCAGGGTTTTACTTTACCTGCCGGGACACTCCCTGAAGTCCATGCCGATTCAATTTTCGCCTATGTGGTGTATACCTTCGGCTGGATTACGGGTCTGGCCGTTTTGACTTTAGCCGTGACCTTGATCATCCGGATGAACCATGTCGCCAGACAGGCCAAAGATTTATATGGCCGATTGCTGGTGACCGGGCTGGCCGGCATTTTTGCTGTCCAGTTTTTCTGGAACATCCTCATGACGTTGGGATTGGCCCCGGCCTTTGGTTTTAGCCTTCCGTTCATTAGTTATACCGGTTCTCAACTAATCATTCAAATGGCTGCCGTGGGCCTGGTGTTAAGCGTTTACCGACGCAAAGACATGGTAGGAATATTAAAGTAGCTTTTGACGCGGGTGCCGGCATTGGACTAGTCCCCAAAATTGGAAGAGCGATAAAAGTAAATGATATCAGTAAATGTGTGGGAAATGATTTACACCAATGCATGCTTCACGGAATGAAGGCTCTGGCATATGGTATGGAAGAATGTGAATTTTGGGCTGAGAGCGAGAAGCGGAAAGAATTTGTGATTCCTTTGTTCTACTGGCTGACGGAAAACTGGTCGCTCAAGGAAATCTGGCGCGAATCCGTGAAACCTGCCGGATGCCGGGGGCGTCCCTTTTTGATTGCTTTAATAAAATCCTGGAGAACTTAGAATGATTTCGGCAGCACAAATATTTTTCAGGCGGGTTAAATCGGAATGGAAATTTCAATACAAGGTTTGGAAGACGGCGATTGATTGGACGGTCGGTTTATATATCTTGCTACCCGCCGTACTGATTAGCCTGGACGGCTATGTCTCGTTGTGGAAAAATCAATATGGCTGGATTGAGACGCTGCCGTTTTATTGGCCTTTAACGGCCATTTATATATTTGCCTGGGCGGGCGGCACCAGGACGTTTTTGGAAGAAGGGGACCAGCTTTTCTTGTTGCAGCGCAAGAGCTGGATTAGAAGAATTATGGCGCTCGGCGCCGGCTATACCACTATGCTGAATTTCTTATTGAGCCTTTTGGTTTTTTTCCTTGTTTGCCCCGTTATTATTCATCAATTATAAGCTTTCCACAGTCCAGTTTACCCTGCTTCTTGTGTTTGTCTTTTTGTTCAAAACGAATACAGGCATGGCAAGACAGCTTTTTGAATTACGTTTTCAAGGCTGGAAACAGGTATTTACCATAAAAATAGCTTTTGTTTTAATGAGCTTTATTTTTATTAAAGTCATACTTTCCCTTATAGGCCAACCTCGCTTGCTTTTGATCACCTGCGCAATATTTTTAATTACTCTCGGGTTCTTGACTAAAATCAGAATTGATATGAAAGGATGTTTCTTCGACGATGTTGCCCGGGAGCAGCGACACAGGTTAAGATATGCTTCCCTTTTGCTGAGCATGTCGGGCATAAGCGTGAAAAGGCCAAAATCACCAAAGAGGCGTCCTTTATTCTTGCGCAATTCAAATCACCTGTTCCGAAAACGCGATGCTGTTAATTTGTTGGTTGAACTTTGCCTTAAATCAGTTTTGCGAAATAACAATACAATTCCCATAGCCATATTAGCAAAAAGCACTGCTATTCCTACAAACCACTCACTATGTGTCAACCAGGCCGCCAGACCCCCGGCAATTAGAGCAGGAATGCCGACAAGCAAGAGTTCCACAAACAACATTAAGGGATAAAAGGATATGGTTGGGCTCCAGCGGAGATGGAAACAGAAGATTGACATCCCTCATTTGAAAAGAATATGATAATTTTACTAGAGAGGAGAAAAAGGATGCAAACATGATAGATCCGGTAAACAGCGTGTAAACGGCAAGAATAATATTCGCGGTGTCGGCTGTTACTGTGAATGCCCGTTGACCGCTATGTTTAATTGCAGGAAACATTATTAGAGCAATCCAGGCGACAAAAAGAAAATAGCTTACGAGCTTCTTGGGATTGCGGCGAATTTCCAATATGTAGTTTTTTAGTTTAAGCACGTCATAGCGGAGAAGAACGGCGTAATCATGCATCAGCGGTTACCCCCAGGAAAACTTCCTCCAAAGAGGCTTGTTCTTCTCCCAAACGCGACCGGAGTTTCTCAAGACTTCCGTCGGCTATGATCTTTCCTCTTTTTAAAACGATAATGCGGCTGCATATATTTTCAATGGGGTCCAGCAGGTGTGTGCTGACAAAAAGGGTTTTTCCCTCGTCTTTTAGCTCTTTAATTAAATCTTTGAGGTTCTTAATGGTTAGTAAATTCGTCGCGTTGTTCCCAGATTTCAAAAAGCCTTAGCAATTGTTCCGCTTTTTCTTCCCAACGTTCTATTTCATAAGCATCGGTGATAAAACGCAGGTGTTCCCATACCGTCAGCATATTGTAAAGTTGGGGTGCTTCCGGGACGTACGCTGTGATCTGCCTGGCTTTCCGGGAGCCCCGCGGATTCCCTGCTATTAAAATATCGCCGCCAGTGGGCCTGAGCAAGCCGGCAATACATTTGATCAGTGTACTTTTCCCTGCGCCGTTGGGGCCGCTGAGAAGTCCTACTGTTTCTCCTTTACAAGGGAAAAGTTTAAATCGTCCACTGCTGTTTTCTTGCTAATTTTTTAGTAAGGTGTCGAATCTCCAGGATAATTTCATCTTTCATTAAAACCCTTCTTTCCGGGCTCTCAATTATTCTTAGGCATATAGGCATCAACTGTGGAATAACCCAAAATTTCTGTGACGATGCCGGATAAAAAACGGCGGAAACAAAATTTAATTTTTCAAGAGTAACCTCATGTTTATCTGTGTTTAGGTGGTATAAAGACGAACTAACACTAAATTCTACAATAATATTACATTTCCTCCAACTTGGATGGTTTATTCCAAATAACCCTTTGCAACTTCACATAGCGAAAATAAGCCACTTGTTCACAGCATCTCTTGCGCAACAAGTTAAGGAAGAAATGTTTAACGCTTACCAGTTAGTTTGGATGAAATAAATTATATGGGGAGTAGGATAGTAAAATGTTTTCAAAGACTCTTGCAAGGGCCATTCTTTTGAGCCTTGCGCTTGCCGTTTTTTTAAGCGGCTGTGAGGGCGGCGGGCTCGGTGAAAAAGATCTTGCCGGCGGTGTGCGCGTTACGCTGAACCCATCGGAAAATTTGCCTGTATTCCCCGGGCGCCTGGCTGTAATTCGCCAGGGAGACCTCTGGGTGCTGGAAAGCGGCAAGGAATCTCTGCGCCTGACCGGCGACGGCTGCAACAGTTGCCCGGCCTGGTCCCCGGATGGGCAATGGCTGCTCTTTTACAAATATGATCCTAAAAAATGGGATAGACATTACTCTTTATGGGTTGCCCGCGCCGACGGCGGGGGAGTTTACAGCATCGATGAGGGAAAACAGGTGCTGGATGCCCGGTGGTCCCCGGTGGCGAACAGCATAGCCTACCTTACGGCAAAACAGGGCGAAAGTGCAGGGAGCGAGGAATTTAAGCTGGCCGCAGTCACTGACAAAGGCCCCGGGGCTCCTCTGTCTCTAAAGGACGCGTCTGAAAAAATAATGAGCTTTGGCTGGCAGCCCACCGGCGAAAAGCTTGTTTATACAATAGCGGGAGAGTATCCAAATACAAAAGAAAATCTCACTGTCAAGGTTATGCCAGCCGGCGGAGGCGAAACCAAAAACCTCCTTGCCGCAGAGCCGGGATTTCTGCCGGATGCGGGAACTTCCACTGCTTATCTGGGTGGTATTAAGTTTTCTCCCAATATCATTGACTTCAGCTTTTTCAGTTATCCTTTCTCGGCGTCCCTGGCTGCTGATGGTGTGCCTTTATTTACAACTACGATGATGGGAAAAGACCCCAAACAACTTGCGACCACGCTCGCTTACCCTGACTGGATTGACTGGTCTCCCGGCGGCGACCGCCTGGCGTTCATAGACGGTGGTGAGAGGAAATCTTTTTTCAACAAGCGGCTTTCCGTGGTGCCCGTTAACCGTCCGGAAAAAGCGGTAACACTTACCCCTGAAGGCTATGCCGACCGCGACCCGGCCTGGTCGCCGGAAGGTGATTTCATTGCGGTCAGCCGGACGAAATCGTCTCAAGGAATTAGCGACCAGCGTGAGGAGTGGCCGCCGTCTTCAATCTGGCTGGCCAGCACGGACAGTTCCGGGGCGAGGCAGATCAGCGACGGTGAAGTCCCCGGTTGCTTAGACTACAACCCCTGGTGGGTCGAGGGCGGCAAAAGCCTGATGTGGGTGCGGCTGCAGGGTGAAAAAGCCTCGATCTGGCAGGCCGGGACGGATGGAAAAGATACCGTAAAAGTTTTTGAGGAACTGGATATCCCCCAGGGCTATTATGGCGCTTATAAATGGGACGATGTATTGGCCTGGCATCCGGGCGGGTTTTATCACCCCCTGCCTTTCCCTGGTGAACAGGCGGGAGAAATCAGATCTGTCGGCGACAGTTACGTGCTAATAGATAGGACAACGTATGGTGATCACAATTACTACCTCGATCACCCTTCGTTAGACGGAATGAAACTCATCGTCGGTTTTATTGAAACAGCGGAATTCAAGGAATATAAAGACGGAGAACTTATTTTCAGGGCAAGAGGAGGCGACGATACCGGCTATTTCAAGTTTCCCTACCTGTTGATTTACAATCCCGTCAAAGAAGAGTTAAGAAATGAAGAACTTTTCTTACCCTTAAATGAACAGGAACAGGTTTCTTTCGGAAAACGCACCTGGAAACAAGTTATTACCAATTTTGAAATGGAAGATCCCGCTATTCATTTCGACTTTAAGCCGGCGCCGGGAGAAGCGCTTGCCGGTGGCCATCCCCTGCCGGAAACAACCGTCCAGTACAGTGAAGAAACTAACGAATTGGTGTTCAGCTTTTTTAACGTGGAATTTGCTGATACTTTCCAGGATAATACGCATTTTGAAAGCCCCGGCCTGAAATTTGCGAAAGAGTTCAATTTTGAGCAACTGCCGGGGCGACCGGGAGACGAGCATACTCCGTCTCAGCCGCCGGTGGTGAGAGTGAGGATTTTGTTGGAAGGAAATCCTCAGTATAACGCCGCGATATCATATTTCGGGGGAATCGGTTATGAGCGAACTGTCCGGTGCACGGTAAACTTTCGGTAGTGAAGGAGAATTATAATTATGAAAAGGGTTTTTATCGCTATAACGATCCTGTTGACAATAATATATCTGGCGGGCTGTTCTACTGAAAAAACAGCAGGTCAATCCACCGTCAAAGGCAAAACGATAGAAGAAGCTCTTAATAAAAGTAACAGGAATATTAGTTCAATATTGCATAAAGAAGAGCTGCCAAATGGTGCCTTGGTTTTCTATGTACCCGGTTTTACTGATAATGAGGCCAAGTCAAAGCTTGGCTTGGAATATCTGAAGCGAACGCCAAATGGTTGGGAAATGTCTTACCAAGGCGGAATGTATTCTACAAATGTTGAGCAAGCAATATATTTTGAATTTTTCCCTGACGACAAGGATGAGGGTACACCGCTCCCTCTAATTTATGGAGAAATTAAAGACCGGAATATTACGCAAGTGTTGGTGAATGATTTAAAGTATCAGACACAACAACAAGCTAAAATTATCAATGTAGATAGAGAACCGGGTTTGCAAAGCGATATTCGCGTCTGGTACGCTGCCTCGGAAATACAAGGTTCTAAATTCGAAATTATAGGAAAGGGAGATGCCGGCGAAATTTTGTTTTTACAGAAGGTAAATGCTTTAGTTGGTTGCGAGACCAGTAATGAATCCTAGAATGATCCAATAATAGATAAATATATAAATGGGCTTAGCCGGGAAGACTACAGCGCTTCAAAGGACTGGAGATGTCAATGTGGAAATTCAGGCGGCAGCTCTATATAGTAAAGGAGAAAAATTCAAAATTGAACCGGTGACCCTTGATGAGCCGAAAGCGGGAGAGGTATTGGTCAAGATTGTCGCTTCCGGGATCTGTCCTACCGATATCCATGTGCAAAACCAGGAGTACTGGTTTCCTCTTCCCGCTGTTTTGGGGTACGAGGGCGCCGGCATTGTGGAAAAAGCGGGGGAAGGGGTGTCCGCAGTGAAACCAGACGATCACGTTGTATTAGGATACGCGTACTGTGGAAAATGCCAACCTTGTCTTACCGGCGCGCCGTATCAAAAGCTATAATAAGGAGGCTGCGCCAGCGTAGCCTCCTTGCGGTATTTCAGGGGAGATACGCCCAACTGGCTCAAGTACTGTGATTGGTTCATGATTATTCCCGGGGCGTTCGGCAGCCTGATTACAGGGGTTTGGCTTTCCGTGCGAACGCATTGTGGACTCACAAAATACTATTGGATCATGGTTAAAACAATCGGAAATAAAGGTACAATCCTTTTCGGCAGTACCTTTATGCGAATCTGGTTTGACCAAACAGTCGCCCTGAGTTCTGTTGGTCAAGTGAATTTCCTGCAAAATCCGGCCTATTTCCATAATCGGCAGATGTTAATAATTGGCGCTATAATCTCAGCCATGTTCTTAACCTTCTTTTTAATTATCTCAATTTTAAAGCCATGGGGAAAAAGAAGTATTCATAACAACTTGCATCTTTTTTGTTAACATGAGCGCCTTTAGTCGCCCACTGTCCATGTTTGAAAAAATTTTCTAAAGGTGTGTAATGAAAACACAGTAATGATCCCTTTCCAGAAAAAAGACGGCTCTTTCGGCAGCCCTCTGGAAACAGCCTTGGCCGCCAACACCCTGATGAACTTTGATTGCAATTTAAAGGAAGCGGGCCAGGCAATTGAATATATCTGCCAAACCCGTGGTAACGACTACCCCTGGCGATAGGCTCTTTTTTCCCGTAGCGCCACTCAGGTTTCACTGGGGTTCCTCCGGATATTGCTGCCGGTCGCACCAAGTGTAAATCATCAACCATGCAAAGAATACTTCAAGTCCTATTACGTTCATCCAGTGATCTACATGGTGAAAGATTAGAGCAGGCAGAGATAACTCTCGCCTTGGTTTGTTATACCTAGCCTTGAATATTATTTTCGACTCATCTACCATAAGTTACCTCCAAAATAGATCAGCCACAGGTACATTGATTTCATATGGCTTTTTATGTATTATTATTTTGAGGTGATTTTTAATGGCCGCGAATATCGATCGTTTAATTGAGGAAATCAAAGGTTTATCACAGACTGAAAAATTTGAGCTTGCCCGCCGTCTAGATAAAGAAGCAATTTTTGATGACCAATCATGGTACTGGACACCTGAATGGCAAGCAGCGGAAAAAGAGGCCGACGAAGATATAGCAGCCGGCCGGGTTCACCGTTTTGACAACGTTGACGAAGCAATAAAATTTTTACATCAAGAGGTTGAAAAGACTACGGAGAATAAGGATGTTTAAAATTGAATTCAGTAACAGATTTATCAGGACATATAAAAAACTCGATCGGGAAACGCGTATACAGGTGGACAGAACACTTCAAGCAATAGTTTTGAATCCTAAGCATCCCTTACTGCGTCTGAAAAGGGTACAAGGCACAAAAGATATTTGGGAAGCTAGCGTAAGTATGTCCATCAGAATCACCTTCCGTTTTTCAGAAGATATTATCCAACTAAGGAACGTTGGCACCCATGATCAAGTTTTTAAGCCCCCTTATTAATTCCTTCTACCGCTTTTTCTGCCATCAGCCTTTTATAACCCAATTTAACCGAGTTAAAAGAAATATCGTTGAGTCGTCCGAACCGCGTAAATTGTGGACTCAGCGATATTTATTTAACACCCGTTACTAGCTTTGGATGAAACTCAAAAACCGCCACCCGCCGGGAATTCGAAAGTGAAATTGTCAAGAAAGCCTTGGTGAGCAATCCTGGAGAAGCTTTGGACAATTAGGCGTTCAGCTTCCCAAAAGAAGCAGAGATTGAAATCGCTGGAGCGATTTTATAATATACCATGTTGTTGACGTATTGGTAATATTTTCTAAATATAAGACCAAGGCGGTTGAGTTGTTAATCAAATATATGAATGAGCACACTGAGTATAAGTGTTTAGAAAATGATGGAAAGTACCGAATAAAAGAACAGAATAATATTCCCTAAAGGATGGTCCATTATGGGATTTTGGTGAACCCGTCTGTTTCTCACAACGTCTTATATATAGAGGCTCATGAATTATAAATCAGTTGAGGCGATAGCTTGGCAAAACGAACAGTATTGATGCCAAGGGGAATCTCCTTAACGAGGTTGTCAGATTGCCGGACAAGTATTATCAAAGAGCAAAGCATGAATTTGAAGACGTTGATTGGTCGCAAGAGGTTTATCTTTGACAGGTTAGTAAATGTAAGGGGTAAGCAGTGATGAGTACGGTGAGGTTGAAAAATATCTACTGGTCAGTGGCCTTGGCAAGCCTCGTTCTTGGAGTAATTCTGGCCGTGCAATTCCGCATTACCAGTGATATGCAGCATAATGAGGCTATCCAGAGAACACAGGAATTGGCGCAACAGGTGGAACAGATGAAAAAAGAACACGAAGTATTACAAACGCAATTACTCAGGATGCGCGGGCAACTGGAAAGTTTGTCCACTGAATCTCTCACGCCACAAATTAAAGAAGAGATGGAACTCGCGACGATTTTCGCAGGTATAACCAAACTTACCGGCAGCGGCGTGGAAGTGACTTTAAGAGACAATAACGCCTCACCCAAATTCACCGACAATCCCAACGCCAATCTCGTTCATGATGAAGACATATTAAGAGTAGTGAACGAACTGAAAGCGGCGGGGGCCGAGGCTGTCGCGATTAATGGCCAGCGTGTGATAGCCGCCACCGAGATCAGCTGCAACGGACCCACTATCAGAATAAATAAAAAGGCGCTTGCTCCTCCTTTTGTCATAACTGCCATTGGCAGCCCTGAAACCTTGGAAAGCGCCTTGAAGATGAGGGGCGGTGTAGTTGACTACTTGCAGTTTTTCGGCATCCAGATTTCAGTTAAGAAGCTGGAACAGCTTACAATCCCGGCTTATTCCGGGAGCATCAAGTCGGATTATATAGTTGAAAAGGATATTGACACTTAGGGTGATGCGTTAAGTGAAATCAAAAATAGAGAGATCAGAGAGAGGTTTTAATCTGAATAAGGTTTTTTTCTTGTCAATTTCCTTCGTTGCCGTTTTGTCCGGAGTGCTCCTGGGCTACCAGTTTCGCGCCACCAGCGCCGGCAATATTGTTGTCCCCCGGGATAGAGAGCAGGAATTGGCTTTGGAGAAAAAAAGCTTGGTAGAGGATTTGCATGAGCTGCAGGTTGAAATTTCTGATCTGTCAGTCAAACTGGAGCAAGCCGGGATAGGGCAAAGCGAGGCTAATGAAGCGATGGAAAGAGAACTAGCCAGAATAAGACGATTTGCCGGTTTAGCCCCAGTGTCCGGGCCGGGAGTGGAGTTGGTTGCGCAAATTCGCCCGGAACAGGACGGGTCCGGTACCGCCTATGAACTAAAAGATATTGCAGACCAACATCTTTTAACAATTGTTAACGAATTGAACAAGGCGGGGGCGGAAGCCATAGCCATAAATGGCCAGCGGATCACGCCCATCAGCGAGATACGCCTGGCCGGCAACCACATCAACGTTAACGGGACTCCCATATCACCTCCTTACCATATCATCGCCATCGGCAATGCCTCTGCTCTGAAGAGCAGGCTGGAATTGAAAGGTGGCCTTGCCGAAAGTCTCCTAAGCAATTATGGCATTTCAGTCGAAACGCAGGAAAAAAATGAGGTTGTGATACCGGCTTTTGCAGGGGAGCTGAATTTTGAATATGCGAAACCTGTTAAAGAGAATTAATCCCGTACGGTTATTCGACGACAATGGCGGCAATCGTTTTTCTTCTAAGTCTGGCGCCAGGCCATAAAATCCCGGCACGAAGTATAACCGTAAAAACCGAACAGATCCTCCCTTGCGGGAAGCAATTCCACTACCTTTTCCGGCTGTCCGCCGTTGGCCCCGATTATCCAGATGGCATTATCCCGTACATACAGGACATGGTCTCCATCTTTTGACCAGACTGGCTGGTACACGCCCGTTCCGGCGTCCGTCAGGGGGTGAGCGCCGGAGCCGTCCGAATTCTGGACCCAGAGTGTGCGTGTCGCCACCCAGGCAGCCAGTTCCCCGTCGTTATCAAAGCCCCACACCTGATCGCCCAGGTTCTTGGCGGCCACGAAAGCGATGCGGCTGCCGTCCGGAGAGAATGAGGGGTCGATAGCGACACTGCCTTCTGGATTCTTAAGCTTCTGAACGATCCCGGACGCCAGGTCTATAGTGGCCAGGCTTTTTCTTGACCAGACAATACGCCAGTCGCCCGTCACCATCAGCAGGCTCCCCTGCGGTGACAAGGACTGCCACCCTTTGTGAGCAAGACCGGTACTGAGGAGTTTAGGTTCGGCATCTCCCAGCCGAAAGCTCCATAAACCCATTCCGTCAGCCGCCAAGGAAGCTGAGTGTAATGGGTCCAACCAATATAGCAAACCTTTACCGTCGGGCCACCAGGCAGCTACCTGTATACCGGCCTGTGGAACCACCAGTCGCTGAACAGGCTGACCGCCATCAACATCAATGGTATAAAGTGCATCACTGCGGTCCTGTGGTTCATCCGACGGCAGCGTAACATTGTAAGCCAGGGACTTGCCGTCAGGCGACCAGGTCAAATGAAACGTTCCTTCGGACTGGACCAGCCGGCGCGGTTCACCGTTCGCCGGTACCAACCAGACGCCATTTTGTATGGCTACCGCCAGCACGTTATCAATGGGCGACCAAAAAAATCTCTGGCGACCGACAGGCTCGGGCAGCCCCTGAACCTGGTGGGCCAGCGAACCGTCCCGGCGTACCAGCCAAAGCGGGCCGGTACCGGCATCTTGATCGGTGACGCGGATAAACGCCAGCCACTGGCCGTCGTAAGACCAGGCTGGTTGCAACGCCCTGCCGGACCCGGTCAGTTGCTTGACCTCTCCCGTTTCGCCATCAAGCGCGTAGAGCAAACCCTGCCGGATGAAAGCCAGGTCGCCTTGATCCTTGAAGGCGGCTGTATTCACATCCGGGGGATCCGTTACTGGATTGCTGGAGTCCACTGGTGTTGCTACAGCCAGGGTTTTTAAAGTTTGATTTAAAATGGTCGCTAGCTCCGCGCGAGTTATCTTTTCGTCAGGTTTGAATTCGCTGCCGGTGTACCTCATTATACTGGTGTTGAAGACAAAGCTGATATCAGATTGTTGTTTTTGGGTCAAATTAGTTGTATCAATATAATTCGGCCACATCATGGTGGTAATAACCGACAGCTTTTTTGCCGCAAAAGAGTCAGCTATCGCACTGGCTACTTCTGCTCTAGTGACAGCTTCATAAGGTTTAAACTTTCTGCCGGTGATATTAAAGATATTTTTATAGCCCATAATCATTGAAGCTTTACTATACCATATATTGTCCTCCACATCGTCATACAAGTCAGAAGGGACAGGTGCTTTTATAAACTTTAAGTCATCATAATTCAAATCGAAGGTTTTAATTAAACATACTGCCAGTTGCGCCCGGTCAACAAATTCGTCCGGGTTGAATTTATTGCCTCCTGTACCAATCATTATCCCTTTTTCGTAAACGGCTTCAATGTCAGCGGAAGCCTGGTGCGACTGAATGTCGTCAAAGGGTATCCGGGCAAAACCCGCGTGCGGGACTATCAGAAGAGTTGATACTAACAAAAAAATTAACAAAGCTCTTTTCATGGTTCTCCTCTTTCTTCACTTGTATTTAAAATGTTGGACGATTGAGAGTACTAAAAGGTTCATCATGTCATGGTAAAATAGCGTGGAAAAAGGGGACATGGCTTACGTTCATGGCCCCGGTGGGTGGAACGCATGGGTTTATAAAAAAGATATCGTCTTTCATCCTTTTTGATCCTTAATGATCACCAGGAGGATGAGCGACGCCTCGTTGATTAAAATAATGCCAGCTGTGCTTCGCATAACAGTTTTTTTCTGTAAAGGTTATTTGTTTCAGAGGCTAACAGAGCTTGGGTGGAGAAATTATATTTTTAAAATGCTTTCTGGTAAAATTATGGAGGTAATCCTTATATGTATGAGACAATACGATTTGATCAAGTGGCAGACTTGTATGATCACTATGTGAATGTCGATTTTGATATTGATTTCTTTCTTAAAGAAGCTAAGAAGGCAAAAGGCAAGATATTAGAATTAACATCGGGTACCGGCAGAGTATCCATGCCCCTGTTAAACGCCGGTATAGATCTAACTTGTGTCGATTACTCAGGAGAGATGCTGGCAGTTCTGAAAAAGAAAATAGAGAAAAGCGGGTTGAACTGCCAAGTGCATAATATGGATATTACCGAGCTTTCATTGGAGAATAAATATGATCTTATTTTAATTCCGTTTAATTCATTATCAGAAATAACAGAGAAAAGAAAACATAAAAAAACTCTTGAAGGAGTATATAATCACCTGACTGAAACCGGGGTGTTTATTTGTACGTTGCATAACCCCAAAATACGTCTTAAGACTATTGATGGTACACTTAGGCATATGGGAAAGTACCAAATTAGTAATGACAGAACATTGATTATGCAGTATATTTTTAATTATAGTGATAAGTCTCAAATAGTAAGCGGGCTGCAATTTTATGAGATTTATGATAATAATAACAATTTAATTGGGAAAAGATATCTTGATGTGAACTTTTATTTGTTTCAAAAGAAAGAATTTGAAGAACTGATAAAATTAGTGGGTTACCAAATTATAGATTTGTACGGAGACTATTCTTATTCCAGATTCGACGAAGAGACCAGTCCATATATGATTTGGAAACTGAAACGATGACAGCAATGATTAGGAAGTGGGGAGTAAAAAATGGTTGCTAAAATGCCCGTTCCCGTTCTGATTGAGAAGCAGCCACAGCTTATGGCTGTAATCACCACTAAAGGTGATCCAAACGTTGTTATGGAAAAAGCTATGCCTGCCTTGTATGGAGCGGTCTATCATTTGAAGTTCCAATTGAAAAAGCAGGGAATAGATTTCAAAGTCGGGAAGTTAATCGGCCGTTGGCCGGATGCTCATCTGGTTCCCCAAAATGAGTGGACGGGCATTTGGGGTTTGCCGGTGCCGTCAGGGACAACTGAGTTGCTGCAAAAGAGTGATGAATATCCAGTGCGGATTGAACTTTGGGAGTATGGCACAGTAGCGGAGATTTTACATGTTGGCCCTTATTCAGAAGAAGGTCCCGCAGTCGAACGCCTGCATAATTTTATCGAAGAAAACGGCTTTGAAATTACCGGGTCACATGAAGAGGAGTATTTAACCAAACCGACATCCAAAGTTGTAAAAACGATTATCAGATATCCGGTTGGGAAGAAGGCGTAGAAATGGTTAGGTTACAACGAGCCCTCTTTGCTCTGCCGGATGGACTGTTGCAGCGCGCCGTCCCCGTTAAACAGCTTTTTGTAAGAAAGACCGACGAGGATGATGCAGCCAATAGCCACGGCGGCTGAAATCATCAGCATGACTACAATTTGATAACGCACGGCTTCCCGCGGATCAGCCCCGCCCAGGATCTGGCCGGTCATCATGCCCGGCAGACTGACCAATCCCACCACCATCAACGAATTGATGGTAGGAGTCATACCGGCTCTAACGGCTTCGCGGACACTGGTCTGGATGGCCTCCCAGGGGGTGGCTCCAAAAGTGAGCATGGTCTCGATTAAAGCCGAGCCGGACCTGGCCTCGCTGTACAAACGGTCCAGGGAGACGGCTATTCCGTTCATTGCGTTGCCCAGAATCATCCCGAAAATGGGAATGACAATTCTGGCGGAATACCAGGGCTCCGGGGCGATTATCAGAACGGTAACGATCGAACCGACCAGAAAGGTACTGGCCAGAAGAGAGGCGAAAGCCAGCACGGTGGGGTAGTTGGGGACGTTCGGTGTTCTTGTTACCGCTGTTTTTGCGGCGATGTAGCACATCAGGGTCACTATGGCAATAATCAGGAAGAGGTTATTAATTTTAAAGATATAGGTGAGAGCGTAGCCGACGAGCACGAGTTGGACGAAGGTCCGGATAGTACCCCAGATTAGGGGCCTTAGCAAGCCCAGTTTTAAGAAAGAGGAGATTCCCCCGGTTATAAGCACCAATAAGACTGTAAAAGCCAGTTGAAAGTTTGAAATGGGTATAGTGGCGTTTTCCATGTTATTCCCCCCTTTGCTGTTTCCCTATATCCAGGAAGGAAACATGGCGCAAACCTTCATAATCATTATTATGGGTCACCAGCAAAGCGGCACGGGAAGGGCCTTCCAGCCATTGGGACAGAGTCAGGTGCAGGGCCCGGCGCGATTCTTCGTCCAAAGCCGCGGCGGGCTCGTCCAGCAGCATAACCTTGGGGCCGATTAGCAATGCCCTGACGAAGGCCAGCCTGGCGGCCTCACCTCCGGAAAGCGTTCTGGCGTCCTGTTCCCATAGACTATCACTAAGCAGCAATTTCTTCATATAAATCCTGGCTTGGTCCAGATTCAATCCTCTTTTGGACAGCAGCTTTGTCTCAAAGGGTTTGGCCAGGTTGCCGGCAACCGTTCCGTCGAAGAGGGCCGGCTTTTGGGCCAGGTAGTGCACGTCAGCTCTCCAGGTGGTCCCCGGTATCTGCAGCCAGTTCTGTCCTTCCAGGAAGACATCCCCGCTGTCACAGGGCTGTAGCCTGGCCAGGATCCGGAGCAAGGTGGATTTCCCCGACCCCGAATAGCCTTGCACCACCAGGATATTGCCGGACGCTACCGAGCCGGAAACAGTAACTTGGCGCGATTGGCCAAAACCAAGGGTGTAGGTTACGTCGTTAAATTGAAAATGCATTTTTTATACCTGCCTAAATTCCGATAAATATCTCCCGGTGATCCAATACTAATATTCATTGTGCGCTTCAAGCCTATGTTTCTTCTTCTTTTACCAGGCGAATAGACCAGGAAGATATTTTACCGGCCGCATTGTATAAGACGCCTTTTCCGATATACTCTGAGTCATTAATTTTTGTCAAAAATTCAGAGCCGAATAAATCTCCTTTTTCAGTGCTGAACAAGGAAATAATTGAATCGTCAATGACCACGAATCTTCCTAATAATGTCCCCAGCCCTGGGTTAAAGGATTTCCACGAAGTAAAGTCCTTTTCGAAGGGGACGATTTCATAGTCGTTTCTTAATTCTACCGGGTCTTCTCCTGAAAGAGTCATATAACTATTATTTAACCACAAATCATTAAGGTGGGTTATTTCGGACTGTCCTTCAACATTTGATGGATTACCGTTTTCATCATAATAGATCCCTTTTGCGAGCCATATGCCTTCTAAAAATAAATAAGTATGTTTCATAAATAACCTCCAAAATTTTATACTATCGGTGAACATAATTGTGAATGAACACTAAACACTTTTTAACATGGAATTAGTCAAAAGGCAAGATGAACAGTGAAAAAACAGCCGTTTATATAAACGGGGGAGGGGCCGTTGTATGAGCAATGACATTAAAATGAAGTTCGACCATGTTTCTATGAATTATGACCGTCAAAGAAAGCAGTTGATTCCTTGTTTCAATGATTTTTACGGTATCGCCGTATCATTAATCGAGCCGGTATGCGAAAGGCCAACTGTTTTAGACATCGGCGCCGGAACCGGACTTTTCTCTTCATTCCTCCTGGGCAAAATTCCTGAGGCAAGGTTAACTTTAATCGATATCTCGGAAAAGATGCTGCAGGTCGCTAAAGATAGATTTAAGAATGTAAGTGACGTAAAGTATATAGCCGGTGATTACACTAATTACGTTTCACCCCGGAAATATGACATGATCATTTCAGCTTTATCCATCCATCATCTTGATGACGATCAGAAGCTCAAATTGTACAAGCAGTGTTACTTGATGCTCAAACCAAACGGGATATTCATAAACGCTGATCAAGTAAGAGGAAACACGCCATATACTGACTCCATCTTTAAAAAACATTGGAAATCAGGTGTTGAAAACAGTGGACTATCAAGAGAAGAGATAGCGTCCGGCTACGAGAGAATCAAGCTGGATAAGGAAGCTACCCTTCCCCAACAACTAAGCTGGCTTGAAGAAGCCGGTTTCTCGGATGTTGACTGTGTTTATAAATACTATCATTTCGCGGTTATGTTCGGGAGAAAGCTGGTTTGATTTAATCATGTGGCTTAAGGTTTTCTTAAAAAATCAGCCAGAGGCTTGAACAGCGCCTCGATCGGCGCATTGGGCTTGAATGGCCGTATGCCGTATACCTGCGGGATGGTAAGGGCCATGCCGATGACCAGAAAGACTGAAAAAGCCGCCAATTCCCGCCACATCTTCTTCCGTACCAGGCCGGGCACCTCAAGCCAAATAATCAGCGCAAAAGCCAGCAGCACCAATATTATCATAAAACTTGTCAGCTCCCTTTCAGCGTTTTCTTCAATTCTGCTTTACTCCCTGCCCCCTGATTACGGCAACGACCAGCAGCAGGAGGGGGATGCCCGCCATAAATATCAGTTCGGCAGGCGCGAACAAACTCAGGAAAGCGAATAAATCCATAATACTGTCATGCGCCATGATGGACAGGGCCAAAAGGATTACCCCCACAGGCAAGACCAGCGGCTTGTAATCCTTCAGTTCCAGCCACTGGACGCTGCCCAGCACCGCCGCCCTGTATAGAATGCTGATTTTGATCAGGGCTCCGGCCACCCAGATAATCATAATGATAGGCTCCAGGCGATCCAGAAAATTGGCCAGGTGAATCATCCTGGCCCCGTTTAAGGCGGGGAAAAACCACCCGGCAGTGACCTCCGGACCGAATATAGCTATAATGTCAACAAATGCAATAATCATAAAAAACCTGGTGATTATAGTGGCCGACGCGGCAATTTTAAACGCTTCTTTTGTTTTATTCAAGTAAGGAATAAGTACAGCCATGATGAAGATTTCCCCCATCCAGAGAGCAGGCATTGCGGCGCCTTTGATAATAGGCACGGATCCGTTGTCAACAAAAACCGGCAGTAGTTTTTTCAAGTCCATTTCCGGGGTGGCCATAATCACCAGAAGAATATTCGACACCAGGATGACGGGCAGGACAATCTCATTTGCCCGGGTGAACACCTCCAGGCCGTTGCGCACAGCATAAGCGGCTATCCCAACAATTAGTATCATAAAAACAATCATTGGTGTTTCAGGCATAAAGGCGGAGACCAAAAAAGTGCCGTACTCCCTGATGATTTCGCCATTGATATGGATATAAAACCAGATGTACAGGAGAGCGACAACCTTCCCCGGCCATCTGCCCAGGATTGCCTCCGGATACTGAAAAATGGTTTTGCCCGGAAAACGCAAGCTTAGGTTTACCGCCAGCCAGGCGATTAGTAGACCCAAAAGGATGGCCAGCAGCATTGAGATCCAACTGTCCTGCTTGGCTAAACGAGCGACTGAGGAGGTAATAAAAATTGAGGCAGTGGCTATAACCATGCTCACCATCAAGAAAATTGCTTGTTTGCCCTCAATTTTGCCCCTTTCAAGCATGACCGCTCACCGCCTTCATTGCTTCATACTTACCTCCCCGCCGGGGTTGAAGTTTTATCCGGGCTATTCTTTTTCACTTGTTTTTCCAGCCTCTAAACCGCTGCGTCTCAAATGAGCTTCCACTGTAAAGTTAACCCCGGCGCCGGCGAATACCTCATCCCACCTGTCTTTCAACTCCGCCCACGCTTTGGGATACTTCCGGTGGAAAGCCGCCCCGAAATCAAAGATGTCCACCCCGTATTCCCGCTGGGCCTTCTCCAGGGTAAGTCTCGCTTTTTCTTCCACTTCTCCGGCCATTTCTTTTTCTACGGCCTCCCGCACCTCACGCTCCATGATTTCCTCGCCGGACTGCTGCTCCAATAAATCCCCTTCTACAACTATTTTCACATTAAACCATACCGACTCCCCGTCATACTGCGGTTGCGCTTCCGTATGACCACGGATAATATCGATAGACATTTCCTTACCCGGCTCGGTGAGGGAAGGGACACTGATAATCCCTTTCAAGACCTTGCCCCTGAGCCAGAGCAGCCCCCGGGTTTCCGATTCGTCCAGCCACCCCGCCAGCGTTTCACCACGAAACACAGCCGTCCCCGTTAGGGCGGCTCCTTTCTGCTGAACAGGTTTACCCGGTACCAATCCCCCCAAAGTAACTCCACGCTCGACAACGTCAACCCGGGAGGCGATGGGGTTGCTCCCTTTGGTGGCCAGCATAATGAGAAAATCTTTTAAGTTAACGGAATAGCCCGTTTTAGCCCTGGCCAAGTAACCGATGTCCTGTGCTGAAGTTTTTTCCAGTTCCGAATAGGTTTCCAGGATATCTTTAGCCTCCCCTTTGGCCACCATGACCCATATGGTTTCGCGGGGCTGCGGCGCGCGGGAGAAAAAATCCATATAGCGGCGTATGCCGCAGCGGGCCGCTTCTTCCCCAAAAACCAAAATCACGTTGTGTGCCCAGTAGATGTGACGGGAGATCCGGTTGGCCAGTTTTCTCTGGGCGTCGAGAACGGTTTCGCCTGTCCCGGAAACCACCCAGGTAGGCGGTTCCGTTCCAACAGCCCCCCCTGCAGACCCGCCGGCAGAAGCGCTGGGCTTGGCCAACTGTAAAGTCAGCCGGACTTGAGCATCGGGGGTGCGGTCAACCCCCGCTCCCAGTACAATAGCCAGTTCGTTGAGTTCTTTGCGGCTCCAGCAGCCGCTTGAGACGCCGGCCATAAAGAACAGCAATAATAAGCAAGCCAGCAGTTTCTTCATTGTCTCGCTCCTCCCTGTCCCCTGAATACGGCAACAACCAGCAGCAGGAGGGGGATACCCGCCTGAAATACGATTGATAAAGGTAGCGCGGACGTACTCAAGTAAGTGTATAAATCCAGAATACTGTCATGCGCCATGACGGACAGAGCCAAAAGGATTACCCCCACCGGCAGGACCAGCGGCTTGTAATCATTCAGTTCCAGCCACTGGGCGCTGCCCAGCGCCGCCGCCCAGTAAAAAATGCAGATTTTCACCAGACCTCCGGCCACCCAGACGAACATAATAATTGCTTCCAGCCGTTCCAGAAATGTGGCTATATGGACCATTCTGACCTTGTTCAAGCTTGGAAAAATCCACCCGGCGACGGCCTCGGGACCATATAATGCCATACTGTTGACGTATGAAAAGATTAGAATGCCGCCAGTAATTATAGTGGCTGCCGCAGCCACCCGGTAAGCCTCTTTTGCTTTGTTCAGGCAGGGGATGAGCACTGCCATGACGGCGATCTCCCCCAGCCAGACGGCGGGCATGACAGAACCTTTTATAACAGGCACGACTCCGTTGTCGATATAAACCGGCAGTAATCTTTTCAAGTCCAATTCGGGGATAAGGAGAATATTCACAACAAGAACCATTCCCAAAATAACCGGCAAGAGGACCTCATTCGCCCGGGTAAACACCTCCAGGCCGTTCCGCACGGCATAGGCGGCTATAACCATAATAAGTAATTCAAAAACAATGATCGGTGTTTCAGGCATAAAGGCGGCAACCATAAAAGAACCAAACTGCCGGAGGATTTCGGAATTCAAATTGATCAACCACCAGATATACAATAAGGCGATAACTTTCCCCGGCCACCTGCCCAGGATTACCTCGGGGAACTGAAATATGGTCTTCCCCGGAAACCGCAGGCTTAAGTTTACCACCAGCCGGGCAATCAGCAGCACGGCAAGGGTGGCCAGCAGCAGCGAGATCCAGCCGTCCTGTTTGGCCAAACGGGCAGTTACGGAGGCCATGAAAAGAAAGGCCGTGGGCAGGACCATGCTCACCATCAAGAATATGGCCTGTTTGCTGCTGATTTTTCCCCCTTCAAGCATTGCCGCTCACCGCCTTCGCTTGCCCCCGGCCGGGGGCGGAGTCGGTTTAAGCCCTCTCGCCGCCCGCTGCGGGTTTGCCATGCCGACCAGCCTGGGACGGCGCAGCATGGCCCACCAGGGTACCCGCACGGCCACGTCTTTCAGATCGCCTGTATTTAGCGGCGCCACCGGCGACAGGTAGGGAACGCCAAAAGAGCGCAGGGTGGCCAGGTGCACCAGGATGGCCAGCGCTCCGCAGATCACTCCGTACAGCCCCAGGGTGCCTGCCAGCACCATGACGGGAAACCTCAAGATGCGCAAGGTAGTACTGATGTAATAATAAAAAATAAAGGAGGCAATACCTGTCAGGGCCACCAGTATTACCGTTCCCGCGGCGACAAGCCCGGCCCGCACGGCGGCCTCCCCGATGACCAGCGCGCCCACGATACTGACCGCCTGGCCCACCTGCCGCGGCAGGCGGATACCGGCTTCCCTCAGGATTTCAAAAATAAACTCCATCATGATTGTCTCGACAAAAGCCGGGAAGGGCACCGTTTCCCGCTGGGCCGCCAGACTCAAAAGCAAGGCCGTCGGCAGCATCTCGTGGTGAAAAGTGACAATGGCAATATACAATGAAGGGGCAAAAAGGGAAATGGCCATGGAAACCCAGCGGACCAACCTGACCGTTGAACTGTAAAGCGACCGCTCGTAGTAGTCCTCAGGTGATTGCAGGGCTTCCACAAACAAAAACGGTACAGTCAACGCGTAGGGAGTGCCGTCGACCAGGATGGCCACCCGCCCTTCCAGCAACTGCGCCGCCACTTTGTCCGGCCGCTCGGTGTGGCCGACGGTGCTGAATGGGCTCCAGGGGTTGTCCTCGATCAGTTCCTCTATGTAACTGGTTTCCAGAATGGCATCAATATTTATCCTGTTTAACCGCTCCTTGACCTCGGCAACCACTTTATCATTAACAATGCCGTTGATATAAACTACCGCCACGTCAGTTTTAGTTACCCGCCCCAGCTTCATTGCTTCAATTTTCAGGTTGGAATTCTTGATCTTGCGGCGGATTAAGGATATATTAACCCGAATGGTTTCGATAAAAGCTTCCCGGGGACCGCGCACCACCAATTCCGTCTGGGATTCCTCCACTTTCCGGCTTTCCCAACCCCTGGTGGCGTTGATGATGGCACACGCGTGCCCGTCCACAAGCAAAACGGCGTCCCCCGATAACACGGCGTCAATGACCCGGCCCAGATTGTTTGTTTCCTCAATCTGTTGAATGGGCAGAAGCTTCTTTTTGATCAGCGCGAATACCCGGGCTCTGGTGAATTCCCCGCCCCGTTCCGCCAGCGGGGCGTCAAGCATCAGGCTGCGCATAATCTGGGCACTGATCTGGATTTTATCAGCCATACCGTCCAGATAGATGATCGCCAGCTTGATCCGTTCGTCCTGGGCAAAGTCAAACTCCCGGTAGATCACGTCGCTGCATTCACTTAAAATTGCTCTGATTTGCCGCAGGTTGGCTTGCAGATCCGCGCTTAATTCCATATTCTGCAGTTTCTGATTTGAGATAGTGTTATCCCTCTGGAAGTCCTTGGGGGCATTGTCCTGCCCTGGATTTGATTTGCTGCGCCACGGCAACCTAAATCCAAGAGGTTTAATGAATCTCATCTAAGAAAAATATCCCTTCCAAAAAATTTTATCCCGGTATAGAAGATGGTTTATATTATTACCCTTAAATGGAATTATATTTATTTCCCTTTTAAACTGTTGACTGTCCCGACCGAATACCCCGCTTTCACCTCCCCCGTTTTTTTGACAAGCTCTGTCATTAGCTTGACAATTTTTATTAATCGGGATATAAGTAATATTGAGTTGCAAATAAGAATATATATTATTTAGGGGGCAGCCCAGGTGAAAGAGGACTATGTGATTGAGCTGTTTCGTAAAAACGGCTATAAGATTACACCGCAGAGGCAGGAAATTTTAAAGGCCTTCACGGGGAATCACGATAACCATCCCCTTAGCGCTGAAGAAGTTCACCAGAAGATTATTGAAAGTTATCCCAATATCGGCATTGACACAATCTACCGCAACCTGATTGTTTTCTTAAACTTGGGAATTATCAATAAGCTAAACTTCAGGGAAGGCAAAAGCCGGTACGAGTTGAATTCGGGAAAACACCACCATCATCTAGTTTGTTTGAAGTGCGGCATCACCGAAGAGATTGACTACTGCCCATTTAAGACGCTTGACTGGGAAAAAATAGAAGAAGAAAAAAAGTTTGAAATTAAGAAGCATAGTTTTGAGCTCTTCGGCTACTGCGAATTATGCAGAGAAAAGAAACATTAAACATTGGAAGAGGCGTTGAAATAAGATGACCTATACTGGTATCATGCGAAAATTGCATAGAGAATCCTGTGGATTGTGCCGCACGGAGTTAAAAAACTTCGGTGTCACCATAGGTAAGACAGAAATATTGCGCGATATTGATCTCCACATTCACTGTGGCGAGCTGACGGCTCTAGTCGGCCCGAACGGAGCAGGCAAGACGACATTGTTAAAGGCGATTCTCGGGGAAATCAGTCATACCGGAGAATTATCTTTCCTTGATGCCGGTGACTGTCGCAGGAACCCCATTGTTGGCTACGTTCCTCAGAGGCTTGAATTTGATACAGGCTCGCCCATCAGTGTATTGGATTTGTTTGCAGCCTGTTTGTCATCCTGGCCGGTTTGCCTTGGCCATTCCCGCCGTCTCCGGGAGCGCGCTTCAGCAAGATTGGCCAGTGTTCAGGCGGAGCACCTGTTGGACCGGCGCCTGGGGGATTTGTCAGGTGGAGAACTGCAAAGAGTTCTCCTCGCCATGGCTTTAGATCCCAATCCCGACCTGCTGCTGCTGGACGAACCGGTGTCCGGTGTTGACGTGCAAGGCAAAGAAATATTTTATGATCTGGTTTCTAACTTGCGTCAACAATATGATTTGTCTATAATTTTGGTTTCCCATGATTGGCCGTTGGTGTCCCGTTACGCTGACCGTATCGTTCTGCTGGACCGGACAATCCAATACTGTGGCACACCGCAAGAAGTTTTTTCCGATGAGAAGATACTTAGGTCCTATGGACCGCCGGTACGGGAAGAAATTGACCAAATCCGCGTGAAACCTCAAATAATACCTAGTGGTGAAGGAGTGGGTGCATGATGGAAACATGGTATGGTTTTATTAACCATATTCTCCCATTTGCCTGGACCCATCACACTTTTATGAAAAACGCGCTTTTGGCGGTGCTTCTCGTCGGTCCGATGTTTGCTATCATGGGGACGATGGTTGTTAATAACAAAATGGCCTTTTTTTCCGACACGGTTGGTCACTCTGCTCTAACCGGCATCGCTATCGGGGTGCTTCTTGGTTTCCAGGACCCGCTATGGATTATGGTAATTTTCTCTGTGGTTCTGGCTGTTGCCATATCTATCTTGAATAACCTGACCAACGCTTCCACCGATACAACTATTGGAGCTGTTTCCGCCACAATGGTGGCGCTTGGCATTGTCATACTCTCACGTGGCGGTGGGTTTAATAAGTTTTCCCGGTTTCTTGTGGGCGATCTGCTGAGCATCACCCCGGACGAATTGCTGTTGCTGGCATGCACGCTCGTGGGTGTTCTCATTCTGTGGGGGGTTACGTTCAACAAGTTTTTGCTGGTAAGCGTAAATACATCCCTGGCACTCAGCAGAGGTATTCCGGTTCGCCTCGTTGAAACCCTTTTTTGTATAACAACAGCGGTCGTAGTAACGATCTCCATTCAATGGGTCGGTATTTTAATCATCAATTCTCTCCTAATTTTACCTGCGGCCGCCGCGCGCAATATATCCCGCAACATGCGGCAGTATCATTTAGTCTCTTTAATTATTAGCCTTACCTCAGGGATTGTGGGATTGCTCATGTCGTATTATTGGTCGACAGCCACCGGGGCAACCATCGTTTTGTTCGCGGCGCTGTTTTACTTGGGCACACTTCTGGTAAAACCCAGATTTGCTTAGGCTGTAACAATTAGAAATTTACATAAAGTGGTACGGGATTATAAGTGACCAGCGAATTTGTTCTTGTAGTATGCCTGGCTTGACAAGGAATATATTTATGATAGGCTTGTTGTAGGTGAGTAAGCAATAAATTATGGAACAAATAGCGTCAGATAAGTTTTTACGTACGGAGGTGACAAGAGTATTATGTCCCCCGCATTAATCGACTGGCTTGCCGTTCTTGCATTTTTGCTGGGTATAATTGCATTTTTGCTGGAGATATTCATTTTCCCCGGTTTTGGTGTGGCCGGTATCACAGGGATTATCCTGGTAGGCTGGGGAGTGCTTCTGATCGCGGTGGATGTTACTCAAGCAACAGCGGCACTTGTTCTGGCCATAGTCGCTACTGTTGTGATATTAATTGTGGGTCTGCGGATGGCGTCCCGCTATAACATGTGGTACAAGTTAACTTTACAGAACAAGCAGCATAATAATGAAGGGTATGTCGCACCCGCGCCGGAATTGAGTCTCTATGCCGGGAAGGAAGGTGTTGCCCTGACTCCACTTAGACCGGCTGGTTCGGCGGAGGTTGACGGCCGCCGCCTGGATGTGGTGACTGAGGGAGAATTTATTCCCAAAGGCACACGGGTTAAAGTGGCCAAAGTTGAAGGTACGCGTGTTGTGGTGAAGGAAATAACTAGTTAAGTAAGGAAAGTATATTATAACTTAAATCGAATGAATTAACATTAAGGAGTGGAGAAAATGAGTTCAGGAGCTATCGCATCTCTATTAATGTTTTTTTTGATCCTGATCGGTGTGGTTGTGGTATTTAGCTTTATTCCAGTGGGATTGTGGATTTCAGCCTTGGCAGCTGGGGTGAGAGTTGGTATATTTACCTTGATCGGCATGCGCTTGCGTAGGGTGCCCCCGGCAAGGATCGTCAACCCATTGATTAAATCCGATAAAGCTGGTCTGAACATTACTGTAAATCAGCTTGAAGCGCATTATTTGGCCGGAGGCAATGTGGACAGGGTGGTTAATGCTTTAATTGCCGCGGAGCGGGCGGCCATACCTCTGCCTTTCGAGCGGGCCGCGGCTATCGATCTGGCAGGACGTGAGGTATTTCAAGCCGTGCAAATGAGCGTAAATCCCAAGGTATTGGAAACACCCTTGGTATCGGCAGTGGCAAAAGACGGTATCGAGGTCAAAGTTGTCGCCAGGGTAACGGTACGGGCCAACATTGACCGCCTGGTAGGCGGCGCCGGTGAGGAAACTATTCTTGCCAGGGTAGGTGAGGGAGTAGTCACAACCGTTGGCAGCGCGGATAGCCATAAGCATGTT
Source organism: Pelotomaculum isophthalicicum JI (assembly GCF_029478095.1). NCBI lineage: Bacteria > Bacillati > Bacillota > Clostridia > Eubacteriales > Desulfotomaculaceae > Pelotomaculum > Pelotomaculum isophthalicicum. The sequence goes on from NZ_JAKOAV010000013.1 coordinate 66,770, forward strand.
CTGGAAAACCCCGATATGATTTCCCAAACTGTTCTAAGCAAGGGACTTGACGCCGGAACAGCTTTTGAGATATTGTCGATTGACATCGCGGACGTTGATGTCGGGCGCAACATCGGTGCGCAGCTGCAAACCGACCAGGCCGAAGCAGACAAGCGGATTGCCCAGGCCAAGGCGGAGGAGCGCAGGGCTATGGCGGTGGCCAGAGAACAAGAGATGAAGGCTTCTGTTCAGGAAATGCACGCCAAGGTGGTTGAAGCCGAGGCACAGGTGCCCCTGGCGATGTCCGACGCCCTGCGGCAGGGTAAGATCGGTGTGATGGATTATTACAACCTCCAGAACCTCCTGGCTGACACCCAGATGCGCGACGCTCTGTCCAAGATGGGCAAAGGGCGGGAAGACAGCGGGCCGATTTTGCCGGCCAAATAAAATTATTTTAGGGTGTGTTACTGTGAAATATATATGGATCATATTAATGATCTTGATAATTGTTCGGAGCATCAGGCTATTTGTTAAGCGTTCCACGACCTGGGAGCAGCCTGTGACCGACGAAGGTTCCTCATCCGGACGGGAAGACATTTCCCCTGGTAGTTTTCCGCCAAGTGAGCTAGACAAAAACAGATTCAAATTGAAAACACCCGGCGAACAGAACAGGGAGAGTGGTGATTTGACCGCGGGTGGCACTGCCGGGTATGCGTTGATGCAGGGAGAACCCGGTAAGGAGTGCAATTTTGATCAGGACAGTAAAATAAGCGCTTGCCGGCAACAACAAGGGCGGCATGGTAGGCTGGAACCTTTTGACGATTTGGTCTGTGCCGGGGAATTTGTCAAAGGATTTATTTGGTTCCAGATACTTGGTCCCCGCGGCGGGATGCAGGCAAAGAAAGGGTTAAATAAATAGCAGTTACGACTATTTAGCTTAATTGATAATAAAGCTGCTCAGGCTGGGGCTGCGCTGCCCCAGTGGCGATTTTAAAAAAGATAAGGCGCTTAAGCGCGAATACAACCGAGCCCGAAGAAGAACGAGCTCGGTTATTTATTAGGGTATTTAAGGCACCGGCTTTGTTTTAATAATTTCGTCAACATTTAAGATGCCGAATATGGTTTTTACTTCAACCTTTGTATTGAGGTAGCACATTTGATAAATCAATTGTACTTCCGCTAAAAGTTAAATCATATTCTTTAGCTGGATTTGTCACTTGAACGGTTTTAGTGCTGAAGACTATGTCATTATCGGATCCTAACCCCGGGCCATGAGTAAATAATGTAACTCCGATAAAAACAATGATTACAGCGGTTGAGGCTGCGAAAATTGGTATTCTGACTTTAAAAATATGGGGGGCTATAATTAAAAATCCAAGCATTACCAGTAAAATTCCATAAAGATAATTCATTCTTTAAGCTCCCATCCATATTGCTATGAGTAGCTTATTCAAAAATTGGGTTAATGCTACTGAAAGAATAAAAAAAACCGCTCATGGCGGTTGAATGGTGTAACTTAGACCTGACTTTTAGCTATCTTTTGACGTACTTTCCATGATAGGTGTTGGAGCGCTACGCCGGTTTCTGAAGGTGAATTTTTTCTTCATATCGTCCAGCAAGGTATAGATGACAGGCACAACCACCAGGGTCAACAGGGTTGAGGTAATTAAGCCGCCGATGATGGCGTGCGCCATGGGCGCCCGTCCCTCCGCGCCCGAGCCTAAGCCGAGAGCCAACGGGATCATGCTCACGATCATGGCCATGGATGTCATCATAATTGGTCTTAACCTGATTTGCGCGGCCCTGCGCAGGGCTTCGTTTCTTTCCACACCGTTGGCCCGCTGCTGTTTGGTAAAGTCAATGAGCAGGATCGCGTTTTTGGTCACCAGTCCCATCAGCATGATAATGCCGATCATGGACATGATGCTGAGTTCGCTGCCGGCCACCAGGAGGCCGAATATGGCTCCGATGATTGCCAGCGGTATGGAAAGCATGATCGAAAATGGATCGATATAGCTTTCGAATTGTGCCGCCAGGATGAAAAATATGAATAACACAGCCGTGATCAGAGCCAGGACCATATTGGTGAATGTATCGCCCATCATTTCCGCCTGCCCGCTGGCGAAAAAGCTGTAACCCGGCGGCATCTGCAGTTCCTGCTTGGCCTTGGCCATAAAGGCGTTGTTAAAATTACCAAGTGATGTGCCGTCCAGGTTGGCTGACAAAACTATTTCCTTTTTGCGGTCGAAGCGGCTGATCTCGCTGGGAGCCGTGGAAAAGACAGTGTCGGTTACCTGGTTCAGCGCGATCATTTGGGTCGACCCGGTGCCGCTGGCCGCGTTACGGCTGGAAAGGTAAATGTTATTCAAGTCATTCAAGTTGCTGCGTTGCTTTTCGCCCAAAAGGACGCGCACGTTGAAGCGGTCCTCACCTTCCTCATACTGGCCGACCACCACCCCGTTGAACAGGGTGCGCAGGGTGTCGGCCACTTGTGCCGTACTCACACCCAGGTCGGTGGCTTGATCACGTTTGATCAGCAGCTTGCCCTCAGGCGTGCCGGGCTTGTAGCTCATGCTGACGTCTACCGCTCCGGGTATTCCTTCCATGATCCTCTGGGCCTTCTCCGCGTATACATAGAGTTCGTCCAGGTTGTCTCCAAGCAAGCGGAACTGAACTGTTTTTTCAGAACTCATGCCTCCCTGGAGGACGATGGATGTCCTGACACCGGCCAGAACATTAAAGTCCCGCCGCATCTCCGACGCGATTTGGTTGATGGTTCGATTGCGAAGCTCTCTGCTGGTTAGCTTGACGAACAGGTTCACCTGGCCGGGGGTTACCGTGGTGTATGTGCTTAGCGTTTCGGGGTATCCTTTGACCATGCCTTCCATCTTTTCGGCGATTTTTGAGGCTGCCTCCAGATTAAGGCCGGCGTCCAGGTCGGCGCTGACCGTGAGTTCGCCCACGTCTGACTCAGGCATGAAAGTGAAGCCGAGCATTTGGCTCAGCGACAGGCTGCCTATAAACAGTAGAATCGCTATAGTGATGGTTATTAGCCGGTTTTTTAAAACGGTCGTCAGAAAGCCCGCGTATATACCGGTCAGACGGTCGAATCCCCTGTTAAACCAGTGCAGGAATTTTTGTAAAGGCCATTTAGGTTTTGGTTCTTCAGATTTCAGGTAACGTGAGGAAAGCAGGGGCACCAGAGTAAAAGCTAGTAACAGAGAGACTAAAACGGCGCAGACGACCGTAATGCCGAATTGCTTGAAATATTGTCCCACGATGCCACTCATAAAACCGACCGGCATGAATACCGCTACCACAGTCAAGGTCGTCGAAGTGACCGCCAGGCCGATCTCGGTTGTGGCGTTCATGGCTGCCGCAAGAGGTTTTTCGCCTGATTTCATATGACGCACGATGTTTTCTATGACTACGATCGCGTCGTCAATCAGCAAGCCGACCGATAGGGACAAGGCCATCAGCGACATGAAGTTTAAGGAGAAACCCAATATCCGCATGGCAAAAAAAGTTGTGATAACTGATGAGGGAATTACTATGGCGGTGATCAGGGTGCTGCGCCAGTCCCGCAAGAATATAAAGACCATTATGGCCGCCAGCAGGCTGCCTTCAACGAGGGTGTTTTCCACGTTGCGGACCCCGTCTTTAATATATCCTGAGTTGTCTCTGACCACGTCTAAATGAACGCCCGCCGGAAGCTCTTTTTTTAGCTCTTCGATTGCCGTTGTGACTTTCTCAGCCACTTCCACCGTATTGCTGCCGGATTGTTTGATGATATCAAGACCGATAGCCGGGTTGCCCTGGTAACGGGATATATTTTCGCTTTCCTTGGTCCCGTCTACCACCGTGGCGATGTCTTTTACATAAAGCTGCACGCCTTCACGGCGCGCCACCGGCAGGTTGGCAAAGTCCGCCACGCTGCTGAGCTGCCCTGTGGTGCGAATTGTCAACTGCAGGTCGCCTTTTTTTACCTTGCCGCCGGGCACGTTCAGGTTTTCCGCGCTAAGGCTCTGCAATACTTCAGGAGTGGTAAGGCCGTAAGCAGCCAGCTTGTTCTTGTCCAGCTGGATCTGAATTTCCCTCTCCTGCTTGCCGTAAATTTTAAGTGAGCCAACCCCGTTTATGGTTTCAATCCGCTTTTTAATCAAATCGTCGACGATGGTTGTCATTTCCCGGAGGGATATGTCCCCATAGACAGCAAGAGAGAAGATGGGATAAGCTGTCGGATCGAACTTGGTGATGACCGGTTCCTCAATATCCGTCGGCAGTTCTCCCCGGATGCTGCTCATTTTATTCCGCACGTCCTGAGCCGCCACATCCGGTGAGGTATCCAGGGTAAACTCCGCGTAGGTGGTGCAGACACCTTCTTGAGCCATGGTATAGATGTGCTTGACTCCGGCTATCTGCCCCAGCGCTTCTTCCAGCTTCAGGCCAATTTTTGTCTCCACCTGCTCAGGGGAGGCGCCACCTTGGATAACGGTTACACCCACGTAAGGGAATTCCACTTCTGGGTAATCGTTGATATTCAGTCCGATATAGCTGATTATACCCAGGGTAATCAGCGCCAGGATAGTAACTGTCGCAAGTACGGGTCTTTTCAGGCTGAGGTTGGTAATGTACATAATCTGCTTCCTCCATTAGTTGGAGATTTTAATGCTATCCTGATCTTTTAGCTTGTTGACGTTGGTAACAATCACTTTTTGCCCTTCCGTGAGGCCGGATTTGATTTCAACCAGCTGATCAACCACTTGGCCGATTTCCACTTGCCGGCGATTGGCCTTGTCCCCTTCGGCGGTGAAAACGAAAAACATACCTTCTTTTCCTGTCAATGCGTTCTGGGGAACCGCCAGTATTTCCCCCGTCTTGCCGGTCTTTAGCTCAGCCTTGGCGAACATGCCGGGCTTTAACAGGTTGTCATTGTTGTTAATTTTAATCTTGGTTTCGAATACACGTGCTGATTTATTCGCGGATGGATTGATGATTTCTACCGTTCCGGTAAACTTGCGGCCGGGAAGTGAGTCCAGCGTGACGACTGCTTCCATGCCTCGTGTTATGCCGGCCAAGTCCTTTTGCTCGACACTGATTACCATATACACATCGGATATGTTCTTGATCAACATGATTGGCGCGCCGGGTGACAACACCTGGCCGGTTGACACGTTGCGGTCGGCCACTACGCCGCCAATCGGCGAGCTTACCGTGCAATTGCGCAGGGATTCCTCGGCGTTGGCCAGGGAAGCGGTGGCGGAACTAACTTCAGCTTCCGCAAGTTTAAGGGAGACCTCAATGTCTTCAAAATCTTTTTTAGATACCGCTCCGCTTTCATATAGAGTCTTAATCCGTTGATAATTGGCCTTGACAGTGGAGAGGTTGACATCAGCCTTTTGCTGGATGGCCCGGTTTATCGTGACCGCGTTGATGTATTCCTGGCTTTCCAGGGAAACCAGTGTTGTGCCGGAAGCCACCGCGGCGCCGTTTTCCACGTTTACCTGGCTCACCCGCCCAGCTATTTTGGCGCTGATTACAGCTTCATCAGCAGCCTCGATGGTGCCGGTGTACGATAATGTTTCTTCTTTCATTACTTTTACCGCTTCTTTTGCCTCAACCATCTGTGTGGATAAATCGCTGGCCGTGTCGACTTGCTTGTCCTTTTTTAAATAATCACTAACTTTAAACAAGCCGAACGCCAGGACCAGCATAACCGGGATCCATAGCCATTTCTTCCATTTACCCTGCAAAACAAAAATCACCCCTCATTGCTCTTATCTTTTTATTATCCCGTATAGTAAAGTATTTTTCACTGATTCCATGGCTTGTCTTGGAGTAATGTCGTTTTCTTTTAAAAAATCTTCTTCAAAAATGGCATCCATAGTTCGCTCGAACATTAGCAAGACGACCGCGGGATTCATGTCCGGGTTAGCGTCACCGTTTTGAAGACCTGTTGATATAAGTTTCCTGACCTGTTCCCTTTTAACTTTCTTGACTCTCTCTGTTTTTTCCCACTCTTCCGGGAAACATAGTTTTAATTCTCTCAAGCGTTCCGTCAAACGTTCCGGATCGTATTCCGGCATATGGCCGAAAAAAATATCTTGAAGCATTTCCAGCCAGCTTCGCTTGCTATTTATTATATTTTTTACGTCAGCGCTTGCTATTTCCATATGCTAATCGACCACAGCGCCAATAAGTGATTTTTTACTGATGAAGTATTTATATATTGTTTTCTTGCTGATGCCTAAATCAGAAGCAATATCGTCAATCGTGAATTTTCTGAATCCGTACTTTTCGATTTGCCGGGAAGCGGCTTGGAGGATTTTTTCTCTCAGACGACATAACCCTCCTCTCGTAGGAAACTGGATTATTTTCTTTGGTTTCCATGATTCAGAATAACAACCATGTTGAAATATGTCAATAAAAAACTATGTTGCCATAAGCGGCTTCCAATTTGAGGATCATCTATTAAGTTAGACGTTTTCAATATAGCTTTCTTTCAATTACTTGTGAAGTATTAATGTCTGTATAATGGATTAAAATTCCTCAATCCTTTGAGGCTGTTGTATGAGACTATGGTTAAAAAAATAGTGATGCTGTTTGTCTTGTATGGTTGCAGTCTGCTATGCTTGATGGTATACTAATTTTAAGTTTTATAAGTTAAAGTTGATGAAGGAGAAAAGTAAACTGGAACAAATCCTCCAGGGAGGGAGTGTCGTCGACTGGAAGCATTCCCAGGATGAGTCCCGTTGAAGTTCTCTCCGGAGAAGCCGGCTGAAACCGTTGCTTGCGGCGAGTAGGTTTGGACGTAATCTCCCGACGTTACACGGGAGGGGGTATCGGAATGTTATTCCCGTACTCTTGCCAAGGGGGTATCATGGTTTTCCCATGGACCAATCAGGGTGGTAACGCGGAAAGTGTAGGCTTCTCGTCCCTAACGGGCGAGAGTTTTTATTTTACAGCAATTAATAACATTCCCGTATCTGATCGAGAGGGCCATTATGGCCAATTAGGGTGGTACCGCGGAGACCTGCTGCTTTCGTCCCTTATTTGGGGAGCGGCGGGTTTTATCTTATTAATTACATAAATTGAAGGAGAGGTAAGTATCAATGGTAGTAGTTATGAATTTAACAGCCGGACCGGAACAAATTCAAGCTGTTCAACAAAGGTTGGAACAATTCGGCTTTGAAATTCATATTATCCGCGGGGTTAACCGTCTGGTAATTGGCGCTGTGGGGGACCGCCGGATGATTAGTTCCCTGGGATTAGAATCCATGCCTGGAGTGGAAAAAATAGTACCCATTATGAAGCCGTATAAACTGGTCAGCCGGGAATCGAAAGGGCAGAATAGTTTAGTCAAGGTAAAAGACGTAGTCATAGGTGGAGACGACATAGTAGTAATAGCCGGTCCATGCGCGGTTGAAAATAGGGAACAGTTGCTTACCGCCGCCCGTATGGTACGCCAGGCGGGGGCGGTTGTTCTCAGGGGGGGCGCATTCAAGCCCAGAACCTCGCCATATAGCTTTCAGGGACTCGAAGAGGAAGGATTGAAATTATTGGCTGAAGCTTCTGCCGAAACTGGTTTGGTCACGGTGACTGAGATTATAGATGAAGCCAGTTTGGAGCTTGCGCTGGAATATGTTGATATTATCCAGGTGGGAGCGCGGAATATGCAAAATTTTCGCCTCTTGCGTGCGGTGGGACGCTCGGGTAAGCCGGTGCTCTTAAAGCGCGGTCTTTCAGCCACTATCGAAGAATGGCTGATGGCGGCAGAGTATGTAGTGTCTGAGGGCAATGAAAATGTGGTTCTATGTGAACGGGGGATTCGCACTTATGAAATTGCCACACGTAATACCCTGGACTTGAGTGCTGTTCCCGTAGTTAAAGGGCAGAGCCACCTCCCGGTGATAGTGGACCCCAGTCACGCGACCGGAGAGCGCAAGTTAGTGGCTCCCATGGCCAGGGCAGCGGTGGCGGCCGGTGCGGACGGCCTGCTTATCGAGGTCCATCCGGAGCCCGACAAGGCGCTAAGTGACGGCCCGCAGTCACTTACCCCTGAAGACTTCAGTTCCTTAATGGCAGAACTGAGAAAAGTAGCTACCGCAGTAGGACGTCATATTAAGTAGAGTCAGGTATGAATCGGACGGTTGTGACTCAAATTAGGCGACAGGCTTATGCCTTCGCCTTCATGTTTTTCAGGATGAGCAAACCAATTACGAGCGCGGCAATAATAGTGACTGTGTTTAAAACCCAACGGTTATCAGTGAGCTTTGGGTGGTAATTTGCATTTATGCTTTCCTGTCCGGGTTGAATGACCGCCAGTTTATTTTTATCAATAAGTTGCGAGAAATGGCTCAGATCATACTGGGGTGCCTTACCGTCAGGGTTCCCGTACCACAACGTGTAGCTTCCGGTCCGTAAATCCGCGAGGATTTTCGGGGAATCTCCCCAAACGACCACGCTTTCCACATTTAACGGCGGGTTGTCCTGGTTATTGACCGCCAGTTTTACATATCTCCCCATGTTCCGGTTAACGGTAAGCTTGTTTTTCAGAGCTTCGTAATCGGTCCACTTGTGCTGGTAAATCCTCTCTGAGCCAATCCGGTTCCAGTTGCTGCCGTCATTGCTGTCATAATATTCTACGAGACGGTCAAAATTTATCCCGTTCACCTGCAGATCGATATGATTGATCTCGTATCCCTTGGTCCCCAGGTCAAGGAGCAGTTCAGTCTTGTTGGTTTTCGGGTCAGTCCTGTTTGTAATCAAGGTTGCCGGCACGGTAATCTCCGGGCGGCCGCCGGAAGGGTCCGGGCCTTTATATTTTATCGACGAGTTCTGTACGAGTGATTGAACGTCAGGGCGAACGTACTTTATTCTTGCGTCGCGGATAGTCAACGGTTCCTTGCCCCGGCAATCAATGCTTACTTTCATATAACGAAAACTGGCGGGGAAATAATTCAGGTCGTTCTGCCTATTGTTGGGGTAAACGCAAAAGACTTTTACAGTGCCGACGAGATTCCAGGTCCGGTTGTCCTCGCTACCTTCGATTTTAACGTCGCGCAGGTAGTCCTCTTTGCTTTCGAGATCCAGCACGATGCGGTTGTGAAGATTGTTTCCGTTTTGCACATCCAAAGTGACGGAGGAAAATTCATTTGGCCGGACAACCTTATCAATTAGCTGCGCCGGGTATGTTTTTTCTTGATCCGGTTCCGGCTGCAAAATTTGATAGGGCACTTCCTGTCCCTCTCCGTCGGAAAGCCTGATGTCCGCCAGGTCGTCCCGGGTATGTCTAAGCACTTCCTGGTCTAGGTCAATTAAAGCAAAGCCGTCATTTACCGGCTGTACTTGCTTGTTATATTGCCAGCTTTGGGTTTGCAAGCCGGCGCAGGCTGGAAAAGCCAGTAAAAATATGATTGCGGTGGCGAGAAAAATCCTCCTGGTCATTTTTCCACCTCTTTCTCTTTGCGCTGGTAAGCAAAAGATACTCCAACCAGAATGGCCCCCACGGTAAGAAGGATGACCACGCGGAAAACCATAGCCAGGTTGCTTAAATCAAACAGCATGATCTTGGAGACGGTGAGACCGAATAAAGCAAGGGAGATAAAGCGGAACCCCTTGATGTCTCTGACCATGCCGACTGTTATTATAATTACGGCAAGGGCGGCCCATGATAGGGACACCGCGAAACTGTTCTGGATGCCCAGTTTAAAATGGTAAACGGCGGTGACTGCTTCCCAACTAATCTGCTTGAGGGCGAGCCCTGTACCGAGCACAGCGGCGGGCCAGATGATAATTTTTCCGTCGGCTATGCCGGGCTTGGAATTGAACCAGTAGAAAACCAGGAAGAAGCCGGCGATCGCCAGAAAAGCGGCGAGGGAGTGAAGATTGAGGAGGGGTGCAACGGTTTTTGGAACATACTCAGTTGTCTGGAACAGGGAGGCAAATGTCAGGAGAAACAAGCCGGCCCGCCAAATCCATTTGTTTTCCGCTTTGATCCCGCTGTAAACCAGTGTCACTGCTTCAACCACCCAGGCGATATCAACCCACGCGCCATGCAGTTGAATGGGGATGGCGATAGTAACCAGGGCCAGGCCTATCCCCAGCAGTGTAAGGAATAAGAGGCTGTCCCCAGATTTTTTTCTTTGAATAGTCAGGCTGACCACCAGATACAGCACCGCCAGTGAAATTACAAAAAGGCCGTGCCAGTTGCCGAAGCGGTGGAGGTTGTCCAGACTCGCGGCCAGGAAAAAGGCGACATTGAGCACCATGAGCAAAACATCTGGTAACTGGGTCGGCTTTTTGTGACGCACGTTGTAAAGGAAAGCCAAGGTACCGAAGATGACAAAGAAAGCGGACAGGAACAGCTCGACGGCCAGCACTTCCAGTACAGACCTGGACTGAGATTTATAAAGAATATATACAAAAACGGTGCCGGCAAAAGAGAGCAAGTTTAAACTGCGCCAGTTTTTGTAATAGGCCAGAGACAAGACTAACAAGTCGAGTATAGTAATATAACTGAACAAGGGAATAGGATGGCCACTTTTGCTGCCAATCAGGAAAGGACTTAAAAAACCGCCGATTGTGGAGAGTATCGCCACGCCAAAAGCGTTCTGCCGGACTGATAAAAATCCGCCGGCCAGAGCTGTAAGTACCAGCAGCATAAAAGCGGCCACGGGGCTGAAAATGTTGTAATAATTCGCGGCGGCAAAGGTGGTTAGGTAGATCACGGCAATCCCCCCGCCGGTCAGACCCTGAGAAAAGTAAATATATTTCCTGTTTATGGCAATATCCCCTGCCACTAGGAGCAAAACGCCGCCGATGAGGCCGATGATAATCCTGCCCACTTCATTTATCCAGCGGTTGTCAAAAGAGTATTTTAAGAAGTAGGCCACTCCGAATAGTAAAATGACGATGCCGATCCGGTTTAGTAATTGGCCGCCAATCATCCGCTCCAAGCCATCCTTGGTCAGCAGCGTTTTTTTGAACGGACGTCTGGATTGTGGGTCTCCCTTCGCACTTTGCTTATCTTGTTGAATTTGGCTTGTTTTAGCTACGGGAGAAATGTCCTGTACCGCCCGATTTTCCAGCCGGGCTAATTTTAACTTTAATGAATTAACCTCTTCTTCCAAAGATTCCACTCTTTTTAAGAGGTCTTCTTGCTCCGTCATCTAATCACCATCCAGGTTTCTTTCATAATAAGTACAATTAGACATTTTTCCAGGAGAATCCTTCTTTTTTTGGCAGGGCATGAAGGTTTAAACGTTGCGTACGACAATGGTTATACGGGCGATTTCAGGAAATCCCTAATAAATAAAGGTGCTCTTGTATTAACTAAATCAGCAACCCTCTTGACCCCTATTAAATGCTGTTACTATAATAATGTAACTTAAATAATGTAACTTGGACTTACTTTATTGAACCCGTTTGGAACCTGCAGTACCGGATTAATCACGTAATATTAAATTATTCGTAAAAGTAAGTTTAATCAAAGTGGTATTGAAAGGAATGATTATTTTGACTAACCAGCCGTCCAGTAAAGGCAAGATATTCTCCATTTCCATTGCCCACCTGTTTAACGACTGGTACATGAATTACATCCAGACATTACTGCCTTTCATGGTGGCCGCCGGGCTGGGAATAAGCAGGGGAGCTTTTCTGATTTCCGCCTTCACTGTTACTTCCTCTCTGTTTCAACCGGTTTCCGGCTATCTGGTGGACCAGAAGAATCAGCGCTGGATGGTTTATGCGGGGACATTATGGATGGCTGTATTGATCAGCCTGGTAGGTGTGCTGCAAAACTATCCGCTCCTGGTGCTTACCGTGGCCTTGGCCGGCCTGGGCACGGCGGCGTTTCACCCCCAGGCCTCGGCTATGGTCGCCTCGGTAAGCGGGGATAGAAAAGGTTTTTTTCAGGCGATTTTTATGGCCGCGGGAAACATCGGGTGGGCGCTGACTCCGCTGATGGTGGTTCCCTTTACCCAAGTGTACGGTTTAAAACTGACGCCGCTGTTTGTCCTGCCTGGAGTGGTGGTGGCTGTCTTGCTCTGGTTCACCGCGCCCAGCGTCCCGGACGGAACAAAGGCTGCTCCTCCGCCGCTATGTCCTGTTCTTCGCGCCGCATGGTCTGAGTTGACCAAAATCATGCTGGTGGTAACATGCCGTTCTCTGGCTTACTTCGGCCTGGTATCCTTTCTCCCCCTTTATCTTCAACATGAGAATATCTCCCTCCTGGCCGGCAGCCGTCTTCTGTTTCTGATGTTGTTTTCTGGAGCGGTGGGGGGGCTGGTAGGCGGATATCTCTCTGATCTTTTCGGCAGAAAGGCCGTCATCGTCGGATCATTGATCACGGCCAGCCCGTTGTTTTACCTGTTTCTCGGAGCAAGCGGTCCTTTCAGCTACCTGCTCCTGGCCCTGGCCGGCGCCTGCCTGCTGGCGTCTTTTTCAGTGACAGTCGTGGCCACTCAGGAGGTCATCAGTAAAAACGCCGCCATGGCGGCAGGACTGATGCTCGGCTTCGGCATCGGTATGGGCGGTCTGGGAGTCGGCCTGGTGGGGCTGCTGGCGGAACACGCAGGCGTTGTTTACACTATCCACATGCTAATCTGGCTGCCTCTCCTGGCCGGGTTGATCGGCCTGAGTATAAAAGGCAGGAATACGTCCGCTCTTATTTCAGTTGATAGTTAACATGTCTCGCTAAATTTTTTAACATTTAAAAAATCAAATAAAACAGGACACAACCTTTGGGATATGTGCCCTGTTTTTTTATGTTGGCTGCAAAGTACTTTTATATTAAGAACAATATTTATCTGTTGTCATAATATGAGTTATGGATACTTTTAGATATTATGGCAATACCAGGTGAATTAGCGACGGCAGTAGTTTTTAAGTTAAGAAGAGATCTGCAATGAAAATTTCGAGGTATGGGAAAATATTTAAATATGTTTTGAGCATATCCGCTCTCGGTCTTGTTGCCTTGGCGCCATTTTTTAGAGGGTTGATGTTTGAACGGGAAATGAGCATCCATCATTGCCTGGTCGCTCTGATTTCAGTACTGGCGCTTATCCCGCTTATTTTTTGTTCAGACGGTCCGTCTGACGGGAGAGAGCGTTTGCCGGTGCGGCGGATGGTCAAATCACCATATTTTTTAGCCCTGGCCTTGCTGACAGTCTTATACGGGCTATCCTCGTTTCAAGCTGTCAACTCCAGGGAAAGTCTTTTTATCTGGCTGAGGCATGTTGATTACCTTTTATCTTTTATCATTGTTTATCTGGCAGTGGGAATGTGGTCAAAGGACAAACAACAGTCAACTTTTATGCGGTGGTCTTTGACGGTTTTTGCTGTCGCGGGAACACTCGTCGCCGCGGGCGGCATCCTGACCTGCCAAGGTATTGTGTCGATAGACAGCGGGGTGGCCTTTGGCCGCCTGAGATCTACTTTTCAGTATCCCAACGCCATGGCGGCTTACCTTATGGCCACGGTATTGATGGCTATCCACCTGGCGGCGCGGAACCCCCGGCCTTTAAAAGCGGGTGTCTTCGCCGGGATGGGTTTTCTAATATTTCTGGCTATATTAGGCAGTCAGAGCCGGGGAGTGTGGGTAATGCTCCCGTTAATCTTAGCTTTATTCTTTTTCGGGCAAACAGCCAGAAAGAGATTTATTTTGCTAACCGCAGTTATTTTTGGATTAGCCATAAGTTTAAGTTCACTGACCGTAGCCCCGCAAGCGCAGCAGTTGCAACCCAACTGGAGGGCTTCCCTGTGTACTTTGGCGGGCTTTTCGGTTGCGGGAATCATCTGGGGCGGATTTGTCAAGTCATGGCTCTCCCTGCTAAAAGTTTACCGAGCCAGGAAGAAAATCATTATCCTCGGGATTATTTGCGCTATTCTGGTCGTTTTCGCCGGGACGGTTTTGGTTCGCAATCATTGGGACGGCGCTCATGAAAAGGGAATATCCGGCAGCCCTTTATTGAGCAGGCTAATGCGCGTCAATACTTCGGAGAACAACTTCCAGTCCCGTATGGTTTATTATACTGATGCTCTTAAAATGGTCAAAGACCGTCCTCTGTTGGGCTGGGGAGGAGGAGGCTGGTTGAGCGGCTATCCTGCCTATCAGTCATACAACTACATATCCACCACAGTTCACAACCACTTTTTACAAGTCTGGGTTGAAGCCGGCACGTTGGCAATGATCGTGTTTATTATACCGTTCCTTGTTTTGACACGCGGTCTTTGGCGCCTTTATCATACCCGTAAAATCCGGCAATTGAGCCCGGAAACCTGGACGATAGGTGTGGCGGCTTTAGCTCTTGGCATGCACTCGGCTATTGATTTTGACCTTTCCTTTAGCAGCATCGCCCTGCTCCTCTGGGGTTTGTTGGCGCTGTTTGCCTGTCAGGAAATGGTTTTGGGGTTTGACCGTGTATCACAAGATAGTTTTGGTTCCAAAAGAGCAGGCGCTGTGAAATTTAACGTTTTATTGGCCATTTTTCTTAGCCTTGCTTCAATTAGCCTGGCAGCCGGCACAATTACTTTGCGGGCCGGGGAAGCAAAGGCCAAAGCATGTGTATTGGCTATTCAAAAGGGAGATAGAGAGGCGGCAATTGAAAATATTCAAGCGGCCAGTCGCTTGGATCGGTGGTCGGCCCAGCACCCAATCATTCAGGCACAGTTGTTAATGAGCGGCATTGAGGATAACCCGGATCCGCTGGCTAAAAATTATTTGGCGAATGAAAGCCTTAACCTGGTTCAACGCGCGTTGAAACTTGACAGCTACAACTCGGAAAATCACTTTATGCTGGCCCGGTTGTACTTGGCCAACGGCAATTTGGAGGATACCCTGGCGGAGGCCGAGCGGGCCAAGGTGCTGCAGCCATGGTTAATCAGAACTTATGAAGAATATAACAGTATTTATGAAAATGTGGCTGTGCAACAACTCCTGCGCGGACAAAAAGAGGAAGCCGGAGACACGCTCCGCCGGGTACTGGCAGCAACTCAAGAAGCAGTATCTAAAAAAGAAACGCTGCCAACCAGGCTAAATAGTTTGTGGGATAAGCGCTCGGATCTCACGCTAACTCCGGCTTTGGCCCTGACAGCTGGTCAGTCGGCACTACTTTTGGAAGATTATAATCAGGCCAGAGAATTCCTTAATATCGCCTGCCAGGCCGAAGATCAAAAAACAAAAGATGTCGCTCAGTTGTGGCTGGGAGTAGCCATGCGGAAGGGGGGAGTTAACGAAATTTATAAATATTAAATTAACCTTAAAGGAGGATTCTAATGAATTACAGCATTGCGGTAAAACTAAAAAAAGTTAGTGTTATATTGGCGTTGGTTTTTGCGCTGGCACTGTTTGTCGGACCATATACTGCATTTGCATCTGACCTGGAGACACTATTAAACGAGCCTGTCCTTCCTCAAGCGTTAAACCTGAACAGCTCTATTAACTCCATCACCGGGCCGGTCGCGGCAGATAGCAGTGAGGTGGCTGCAATTAAAGCTATTCAGCTAAGACTTGTCAACCTCGGTTATGATACAGGTGGTATTGATGGTATTTATGGCCCCAAAACGATGAGCGCAGTGATACTGTTTCAGGAAAGTCATAATTTAATTGTGGACGGCATTGTTGGTCCACAAACAAGAGCAGCCTTAGGGTTTTAACATCCACAAGTCATGGAAAGCATGATTTCCTAAGCAACAAAAAGTCCGGTTCCCGTGTGAACGCTCGGGAATCGGCTTTTGTTCTTTTGGGGTGCATCTTGACAGATTAGTTTATTTTGTTAATAATTAATATAATAAATAATTTACTAATTAAATATAACAGGGGTGATGACAGAAACAAATGGATGAAAAAACAATTCTCGCACAGGAACTTGCCCGAACCATGTTCAGATTCAAGCGGCTTGGATGGCGGCAAGACTCCACCCATGCGCTCAGACAGAGTGAGTTCATACTGCTGGCAACCATTACACATAGTACCAGCCATGACTCTGATGGCATAAAGATCTCTGATTTGAGCGCGCGGCTGCAGATTACTCCCGCCGGCGTCACTCATATAATAAATTCCCTGGAGGAGGGTGGTTATGTGGAACGTTTGGCGGATCCGGCGGATAGAAGGGTTGTTCTCGTTAAGCCGACAGGCAGGGGAAATCAAGCCGTCAATTTAATGAACGCAAAATTTCTGGAAACACTAAAAGAATTGATTAACTATCTTGGAGAGAGGGACAGCAAGGAATTAATCAGACTTTTATCTTCAGCGTTAACCTTTATAAAAGAAAGGCGGAACTGTGGTGCAGAAAAATTCAAAGCGTAATATATTGCTGATAGGATTGATCTTAGGGATGTTCTTTTCCTCCCTTGACCAAACAGTTGTCGGAACCGCCATGCCGAGAATCATTGGTGATTTGGGTGGCTTGGATATCCTGACCTGGGTGACCACGGCGTATATGCTGAGTTCCACGACGATCGTTCCGATCGCCGGAAAGCTGGCTGATTTATACGGCCGCCGGATGATCTACGTTACGGGACTTTTCGTATTTATGCTTGGTTCAGCATTATGCGGGACCAGCAACAATATGACCGAGCTGATTGTCTACCGCGGCCTTCAAGGAGTGGGCGGGGGCATTATGATGCCCATGGCCATGACCGTCGTCGGGGATATTTTCCCTCCCGAAAAGCGCGGGAAGTGGCAGGGAGTTATGGGAGCTTTATTCGGCCTGTCCTCTATCGTCGGTCCGACTATCGGAGGCTGGATAGTTGATAACAGTTCCTGGCACTGGGTGTTTTATGTCAACCTGCCGGTTGGCATCCTCGCTGCCGCGACTATTTTTATCGGACTCAGCGGCGAAAAACGACTGAAGGATAAAGTGGTTATTGATTATGTGGGAGCGGGGACTCTCGTGGTAGGGGTTGTATCCCTCTTGCTGGGCTTAAGCCTGGGCGGAAAAGACTACCCCTGGAGTTCATGGCAGATCACCGGGTTATTTAGCGCCGCGTTTGTATTTTTGCTGGCCTTTGTATTGGTGGAGAAAAAGGCGGAAGAACCTGTGTTTAGTTTGACACTGTTCAGGAACCGGGTTTTTGCGGTAACCAATATTGTCGGCTTTCTGATGGGGTTGGGCATGTTCGGCGCTATTGTGTTCTTGCCGCTGTTCCTGCAAGGAGTAGTCGGCATTAGCGCCACGCGATCAGGCAATACAATGATTCCAATGATGTTTGCCATGGTTTTGACCAGTATTCTTGGGGGGCAGCTGATCACAAAAATCGGTTTTCGCACCCAGTTAGCCGCGGGTATGAGTTTCATCGCCGCAGGTTTTTACCTGTTGAGCACGATGACAGTGAATACGACCCAGCTAGGTGCGATTTCCGATATTATTGTCCTGGGGCTTGGGTTGGGTCTGGTTATGCCGACATTAACCATAGCGGTGCAGAGCGCCTTTCCTCTTGAACAGCGTGGTGTGGTTACCTCTTCAAGCCAGTTTTTCCGCAGTATAGGCGGAACTCTTGGAGTAACTCTGCTGGGAGTGGTAATGAATCACAGTTCAATCGGTTTACTGCAAAAAGATTTCTTTCCTGTGATAAAAGGCATTCCGGGACTACAGGCGGGACCCCTCGGCAGTACCTTGGAAAAGGCTTATGCCAACCCGCAGGGCCTATACAACGTACTCTTAAGCCCGGAAACAATTAGAAGCATCCCTGAAAATTTGCGGCAAGTCCTGCTGCCACCGCTTAAGGCTACACTGGCTGACTCCCTCCATGTAGTGTTCCTGGTCGCGATGTGCATCGCGATCCTGGGTATTGTGGTCAGTTTGCTGATAGGTAACGCAAGGGTGGAAAGAGCGGAAACAAAAGAGCGGTATAAGGCTAAAGGCAATGTAAATTTGAAAGAAGATTTGCTTGAAACATAAAAGCGGCGTTTTGCCATAAAGGGGCAACTAACATGAGTCAATATGTGTTGTATTTCAATGATATAGATAAATCCAGCCTGTCCCGGGTGGGAGGCAAAGGAGCGAATCTGGACGAATTATGTCATGTTCCGGGGATAGCCGTACCCGCGGGGTTTTGTGTTACCACGAGGGCTTACCTGGATTTCGTAAATACGAGTAAAGAGTTTGCCGCATTGCTGGAATCTCTGGAATTAATCGATATCGAATCATTGGAAGAGCTCAAGTCGGCGGGTGAGCGTATGCGGTCTCACCTGGAGAACCTTGACATTCCTGAATGCATTCAGCAGGAAATCAGCCGGGCCTGGCGGAAGACCGGCAGTCAATACGCCTACGCCATTCGATCCAGCGCGACGGCGGAAGACCTTCCGGGAGCTTCTTTCGCCGGGCAGCAGGACACCTTCTTGAATATTAAGGGTGAGGATAATATCCTTGACCGCGTCCGGAAATGCTGGGCGTCCCTGTTTACCGACCGGGCTATCGCTTACCGGCGGAAGAACGGTTTCGCCCATGACAAGGTATTGTTTTCCGTCGTCGTACAGCGGATGGTATTCCCTGAAGTGTCAGGAATCATGTTTACGGCTGATCCGGTGACCGGCAACCGGCGGATCGTATCCATAGACGCGAGTTACGGTCTGGGAGAAGCGTTGGTGTCAGGCATCGTCTCAGCCGATTTATACCAGGTAAAAGCGGATAAATTGCTCAAAAAGCAAATCGCCAGTAAAGAAATCGGCATCTTTGCCATACCCGAGGGCGGCACGGTCAAATTGAAGATTACGGAAGAGAGACAGACATCTCAGGCTTTGCCGGATGAGGGCGCGGTCAGGCTGGCCCGGATGGGACGAAACATTGAAGAACATTTCGGGAGTCCGCAGGATATTGAATGGTGCTTAGCCGACAACGAAATATTTATTGTCCAGAGCCGGCCTATTACGACCCTCTACCCCATTCCCGCCGTCTCCGATGATAAACTTCACCTTTTCGTATCATTCGGTCACGTGCAAATGATGACAGAGGCCATAAAGCCCCTGGGGATATCGGTATTGAGGACTTTTCTGCCGTTGGGAAAAAGTTCGCCGCGGGCAGAGAGCGACCTTCTGGTGGAAGCCGGCGGGAGATTGTATACCGACGCCGTTACTCGTTTGATTGAATATCCGTTTCTAAGGAAACGGCTGCCTGAAATATTGCTCAATGTTGATGAAATGATCGGCCGGGCGGTGCAGGACTTCATCGAGCGGGAGGAATTCCAGACGACTGATCAGCCGGTCAAAAAATTGGAATTTGCTCTGGTTGTAAAGGCCTTACCGACGGCGTTTGCCGTCCTCGGAAATATCTTGTTCCGTAATCACGACCAGGTTATTGCTCAATTGAACCTGTTTATCGATAAACAAGTAAAGAAAAACAGAAAAAAACTGCAAGAGGTGTCCGGTCCGGATAGAATCGCACAGATTCAGGAAATATTGTCCACCTTGCTGTCAATGATTTTTGCGAGGATAGCTCAATATTTCCCGGCGGCAATAGGCACTTATAAGCTTATTGAGAGCTTGTCCAAAAAGTGGCTGGGGGACGCGGCTGAGTTGGGTAGTATAAGTAAATCCCCGCCGGGGAATGTGACGACCGAGATGGGGTTGGCGCTGGGGGATGTCGCGGATGCCGCGCGCAATCACCCGGCAGTGATTGAATACTTGATGCAGGCGGCGGACGATACCTTCTGGGAGGGCTTAAGGTCTGTTCCCGGCGGAGAAGATGTTCTGCCTGTTTTCTTGAATTTCTTTAAGCAATACGGGATGCGGGGGACTGGCGAAATCGACTTGACCCGGCCGCGCTGGCGTGAGGCTCCGACCCAGTTGGTCCCCGCCATCCTGAGTCACATTAAAGGGGTTAGGCCGGGACGGCACCGCCTCGATTTCCAGGCCGGCAAAGAGGAGGCCGAACTTGCCGCCGGCAGGCTGCTGGAGCGTCTGCGTCAAAAACCCATGGGCTTCATTAAGGCAAGGATTATGCGGCGTCTGATCAAGGTTCACCGTTCTTTGATCGGTATTAGGGAACACCCCAAATATTTCATCGTGCAGAATTTCGATATTATCAAACAGGCAATTTTACAGGAGGCGGACACCCTGGTCTCGGGCGGAATTTTAGAGCATCCCGATGATATCTTTTGGTTTTCCTTACAGGAAATCAAGGAAATAATTGAAACGCGGCGGGTAGACCGTGATGTCATCACCATGCGTAAGGAAAAATTCCAGCACGATCGGCAATTGACTCCTCCCCGCGCCATTACCAGCGAAGGAGAAATCATTACCGCCAAGCCGGGAGCCCACGTTCCGCCAGGCGCGCTGGCCGGCAGCCCGGTATCGGCCGGAATGGTGGAAGGCCGCGCCCGGGTCATATTGAAGCTGGAAGAAGCGAAAATGGACAAGGGAGATATACTGGTAGCGCCTTACACCGATCCGGCCTGGACGCCGCTATTCCCGCTCGCGGCCGGCCTGGTCACGGAAGTCGGCGGTCTGATGACCCATGGCGCGGTGGTGGCCCGGGAATACGGTATTCCCGCAGTGGTGGGGGTGGACGACGCCACTCGCAAAATTCTGGACGGACAGAAAGTGCGTGTCGACGGTACGCAGGGATATGTTGAGATTCTTACAAAAGAACCTGTCCTTTATAAGCATGACTGATCAACGTTTCAATACTTATTCAAAATTTATCAAAAAAGTTTACGGCTATTGCAGGATTTTTAAAAGATATGTGGAAGTATTTTTAAAATAAAATCTCCGAGCCTGTTTAACCTAAGCTAAAGGTATGGTTAGCGGGCCGCTAGGGTATATTGGGAAACCGGTATGCCTCCCATCGGAAAGGAGAAAGATAGCTTTATCTTGGCGCGAAGCTTTGTCCTTTTACATGAGGGATAAAGTTTTTTTATTTTTAATTATGGCTTTCCATAGTTTACTCCATAAATCACCTTGTCTTTCACCTCTCCTTTAAATACCCGGTTCTTAAAAAACGGGTATTCTTTTTTTTGGCAAAACGGATTTTCAATCGTCAGATTGCAGAAACCGTGACATTAGTTTGCAGGCATATGCTGGGTTATACAGTGGATTCCACCTCCCCAAAAATTTACACTTTCATCGTTGATACCGATTATTGTTCGTACGGGGAATACGCTCTGGAATATACCCTTGACCTGATCTTCAGTGGTTTTCAGCTTGTCTGAACGTCCAGGCACCCAATAGGTCTGCATTAGCACCACACCGTTTGTGACGGCATAATTCAAATAGCTGCGCACAGGTATTTTGCCTGTTTCGTCAATCTCTCCGTAAAGGGTGGGAGGCATGGGAATTCTTATGATGTGGAACGGTTTCCCGTCCTGATCAGTCGAGTTTAGCAATATATTGTAATTTTCTTCAAGGCGCAGATATGACTTTTGGGAATCCAAGTTTGTGTCTTTATCTTCAGGCAGGACCTGGGCCAGAAGTATTGTATCCGGACTGGCAAAGCGTGCGATTTCATTGATGTGGCCAACTGTGATTAAATCATCTTCAGCTAGGCCTTGCTTGAGCCATATTACTTTTTTCGCGCCAAGCACCCGCTTATATTCATTTTCGATCTGGCTTTTGGTCATTTCCGGGTTCCGGTTAAGCGCAACTGACTCTGTAAGCATGATTATACCTCTGCCGTTAGACTCAACGCCGCCACCTTCGGAAACCAGGTTGGTACTGATAACCGGCAGATTAAGCATCTGAGCGGCTTTCTTATCTATCTGGCTTTCCACATCAATATAGTCCTGACTTGCGCCTCTCCCATAGTTATCGAAACCAAAATTAACGACATTCAACCTGTTCTGACTGTCTTTGACAAATACTGGTCCGACATCTCTGGCCCATATGGACAGGTGGTCAATTATGTAGAAATTAATATTGTTGCCGGAGTACCCATTTGCGTTCAGCAAATCTTCAATTTGTGCAGCTTCTTCTTTGCTCTGTGATATAAGGTTAACTCTTACGTGCGGCTCAAGAGCCTTTATAATGTCAATATAGACAGGATATATTGATTTGCTGGCAGTGCTATACATGCCTTCCGGCCATAGCAACCAAATAGCCTGCTGTTTTTCGAATTCGCCCGGGGATACATAGGTGATTGGGTCGCTGCCATTGTCAATGGCAGGTTTTTGATATGCTTTGTTACCGGTAAAAGCCCTGATCGACAGTATAATAAGCATGCAAGCGAAAACAAGTATGATAATGGAATACTCCTTTTTCATTTTTACCTCCTTTTTATTTGCAGTGCGGCACGCAAAATGAGAAACTGTAGTAATTCTTAGTATCGTATTGCGTTCTGAATATAATGCAAAATAGAGACATTAAAAAATTAGGAATAGCGTAAGGAAATGAATGGTAGACGGTCAGAACCGCACAAGTAAATTATTTGCCAAAATAATTTAAATAGGTGAAGGAATTTTGAAGAATATGTGGAAGTATTATTAAAAGAAAATCTCCGAGCCTGCTTAACCTAAACTAAGGTATGGTTAACTGTTTACCAAGCCTTTATCAGCCAATGTCCTCCCAGTGAAAGCAGTAAAATCCGCCAGATTAGTTATGAAGCGGTTATGTACAAATTTCTTAAATATGATTGTAACATTCCTTCAATACTCAAAGTTGCCTTCCATGAATCAAGCGGTAGCTGGGAATATATGGTTATTCAAATGAAAAAGACTAACCCCAGCCAGCCTTGGCAAGCTCTTAACGCCGCCGTTGGCTTTGATCCGACAATCGGGAAGTTTATCATAACGGTCGACGAAGATATTGACCCTCTTGATCCGGATTCAGTTAACTGGGCACTTAGTTTCCGGGTTCAGCCCCACCTCGATTGCCGGATTACGACCGGTAAATCCAGTATGCTGGATCCTTCGTCGGCACCTCCCGGGGCAAGCACTAATGAAGATCGTTTTCCCGCGCCGGTTGGCACCTCTGCTATCTTAATAAACGCAACGCGCCCATTTGCCTTCCCCGCAGTTTCTTTGCCGGCTAAGGAATATATGGAAAATGCTAAAAATATCTGGGAAAAATTGGGACTACCAAATCTGACACCCAAGGCGCCGTGGCATGGCTATACCTTAGGTTATTGGAGCAAGGAAAATGAAGAGGAAGCTCGTTTGGCTGTACAGGGTAAACATTATCTTACCGGGAACAAGTTGGCTTCTACCAGGGTTCAAATGCAAGACCTTGCAACCAAAGCATTAAGTGAAGGTAAGTAACTTTATTTAGGTGATAAAGTCTGGGGAATTCCTTCCCCAGACCTCTTTTCCCCGTCATTGGCTTATTATACTAAATTATCAGATGGAGGGTAGGACCTTGAATATTAACCTGCTTGAATTGCGAAAACTGATTGAGTTTTGCTTAAATGAAGACATCGGTGCCGGTGATTTGACCACATATAGTATTGTGCCCGGTGATGCCACCTCTACCGGTTATATTCTGGCAAAGGAAACCGGGGTGTTAGCGGGGATGCCGGTAGCTGAGATTGTTTTTCGTTGTCTTGACCCGTCAATCCAATTCCTTGCACATGCCGTTGACGGTGAGTTGGTAGAGCGGGGCCGGGTGTTAGCGGAGGTACGGGGCAACGCACGGGCAATCCTGTCCGGTGAGCGGTTAGCACTGAACTTCTTGCAACGACTATCGGGAATTGCTACCAAAACTGCTCAATTGGTGAAATTAGTGGCCGGTGAAAAGCCATATATAATCGATACCAGGAAAACTACCCCTGGCTTGAGAATGCTTGAAAAATATGCCGTGGTGATGGGTGGTGGACGTAACCACCGCTTTGGCCTGTATGATGCTGTGCTTATTAAAGATAACCATATTAACATAGCCGGAGGGATTACCAAGGCAGTAGAAGCGGCCAGGCGGGGCAGCCCCCACACTGCTAAAATAGAGGTGGAAGTAGAGAGCCTGGCGGGGATAAAAG
>NZ_JAKOAV010000014.1 GCF_029478095.1 Pelotomaculum isophthalicicum JI
GTGCGCCCTGAAATGCCCCAGAGACGTAAAACAGATCGAAGACATGAAAGCCCTGCGCAGGATGGCTTCGGGATATGGCGTTTTCCCAACGGCGGTCAAGCCGGTCCGCGGCGTGAGCGCTGGCCTCACCGCGGAAGGCAACCCCTTCGGTGAAAGCCGTAAGAACAGGGCGGACTGGGCAAAAGGCCTCTCTGTAAAAACATTCGAAGAAGGAATGGAATATCTATATTTTCCCGGCTGTTACCTCTGCTATGACCCGAGATTAAAAAAGGTAGCGCAAGCCACAGCCAGCGTTCTCAACAAAGCGGGAGTAGATTTCGGAATCCTGGGCGAACAGGAGAACTGCTGTGGAGAAAGCATCCGTAAAACCGGCAATGAGGAATTGTTTAAAAAATTAGCGAAGGAAAACATCAAAACCTTTATCGATAACGGGGTAAAGAAAATCCTGGTCAACTCCCCTCATTGCTACCACACCTTCAAGAACGAGTATGCTGAGTTCGGCGTGAACTTTGAAGTGATTCATATTTCCCAGTTCTTATTCCAGTTGGTCAACGAGGGAAAACTGCAGATCAGCAAGGAATTTGGGAAGAAGATCACCTATCATGACCCGTGTTACCTCGGCCGGCATAACGGCGTATATGACGAGCCGCGAGAAGTCTTAAAGAAGATCCCCGGCGTAGATTATACTGAGATGGTCGAGGTAAGGGAAGAAAGCCTTTGCTGCGGCATGGGCGGAGGCAGGATTTGGATGGAAACCCACGCTGCCGACCGGTTTGCCAACCTCAGATTAAACGAAGCCATCGGGGTTGGGGCTGAGGTGCTCGTTACCGCCTGCCCGTATTGCATCACTATGTTTGAGGATAGCAGGGCAGTCCTGAATTATGACGACGTCATTCAGATTAAAGACATCACGGAGATCCTCCAGGAGGTGATTTAGATTACCGGGAAGCTAAGCATGCAGGAAGCGATTGGCGTGCCAAATCTAAAAGACGTTACGGCGGAAGTAGTCTGCAATCGCTTTTCGGACGGGGAATGGGTCAGGACCTCAGTTCACGTGCCTAGCGAGATTGAGTTCACTATATATGTGAATGAAAAAGCACTGGTCACCATCCTGTGCACGGCGGCCAAGCTAAATTACCTCACCATCGGATATCTTTACGCGGAAGGAATCATCTCGAGCATCGACGACGTGGCGAGCATGCGGGTGAGTGAGGAGGAGGCGCTGGCCGATGTGCGGCTGAACAATCCTGAGTACGAGTTGCCAACGTTGCGGAAGCTTGGATGCAGCGGCAGTTCGGTGTTCAAAACTCAGGGACAGAGGGTTGATTCGGATCTTGTCGCCGCACCCACGGATATCCTGTCACTGATGAAGCGGCTGCAAGAGCAGATGGAGCTGTATCCGCTTAGCGGCGGCGTGCATACTTCAGCTTTATCCGATACCAAGAACCTGCTGGTAGTGGCCGAGGATATAGGACGGCATAACACCTTGAACAAGATCCAGGGCGAATGCTTATTGAAAGGAATATCAACCAGAGACCGGCTGATGCTGATCACCGGCCGCATATCGTCCGAGATGCTGCTCAAGGCGGCGAAAATGCAGGCTCCGATTGTTGTTTCACGGCACGCGCCGACGAAGAACGCCATTTTGCTTGCCACTGACATGGGCATAGCCCTGGTCGGCCAAGCCCGTGGCGACCGTCTGGCGGTGTTTACCCACCCGGAGCGGCTTGGCTGTTCAACAAATTAAGTATGGTTAACCCGGATAGCGCGGGAAAACCTGATGAGGTGATAGAAAATTGGAAGAAGAACTGTTGCTAAAAGAAAAAATTAAGCAACTTTGTAACAATCCTGGCGACAAAAATATTGGAGACGTAATGGTTGTTGGTGGAGGAATCAGCGGTATTCAAGCCTCCCTTGACCTTGCTACTGCCGGCTTTAAGGTTTACCTGGTCGAAAAAAAGCCGAGCATTGGCGGTCATATGGCGCAGCTTGACAAAACCTTTCCCACCAATGACTGCTCCATGTGAATACTCGCGCCAAAGCTGGTCGAGGTCGGCCGGCATCCAAATATTGAGGTCCTCACCTATACTGAAGTTGACAGCGTGGTAGGGGAAGCAGGAAACTTTAAGGTACAGGTAACGAAAAAACCCAAGTATATCGACGAGGACAAGTGCACGGGCTGCACTACATGCGTGGAGTACTGCCCGGCAAAATATCCTGATGAATTCAACCAGGAAATATCGATGAACAAAGCGGTCCATATCTTCTTCCCGCAGGCGATTCCTCTTGTCGCGTATATCGACGAGACCTGTCTGTACCTTAAAGAGAATAAGTGCAAAATTTGCGAAGCGGTATGTGACAATAACGCCATAGATTTGAAACAAGAGCCGGAGACGAAAATACTAAACGTAGGGGCGGTAATACTGGCCGCCGGTTTTGAGCCGTATGACCCCAAAGTCAAGGCTGAATATCACTACGGAGAGTTTCAGAACGTGATCACCAGTATGGACTTTGAACGGCTGTTAAGCTCCACCGGCCCATACTCAGGTGAGATCCTGCGCACTTCAGACAAGAAGCATCCCCATAAGTTGGCCTGGATTCAGTGCGTGGGTTCCAGACAGGTTACTGAAGGCGGCAACAGCTATTGTTCGGCTGTATGTTGCACCTACGCCCAGAAGCATGTGATTTTGACCAAGGATCACGACGCGGATGCGGAGTGTGTGATCTTCCATAACGATATTCGTTCCTATGGGAAGGATTTTGAGCGGTTCTACGACAGGACAAACAATCTTCCCGGGGTGCGGTTCATCAGAAGCTACACGTCAATAGTGAGAGAGGACCCGGTAACCAAGAATGTCACCGTACGGTATTCCACACCCGACGACGGTGTGAAAGAAGAAGAATTCGATATGGTGGTACTGTCCATCGGCTTGAATCCTCCTGTCGGCGCGAAGGAAATGGCTAAGAAATTCGGCGTTGAACTTACCGCTCACGATTACTGCAAGCTCAATCCCGTCAATCCAATGCAGACCAACAGGCCCGGGATCTTTGTAAGCGGAGGCTTCCAGGGTCCGATAGATATTCCCGAGTCGGTTTTCAGCGCCAGCGGGGCCGGCTCCCAGATTGGTGAACTGCTTAACTACAGGAGGGGCAATCTTTCTATAGAAAGGGTATACCCGGAGGAAAGGGATGTTTCCGCAGAGGAGCCGAGGGTCGGAGTTTTTGTGTGCCACTGCGGGGCTAATATCAGCAGGGTGGTAAATGTTCCTGATACGGTTGAATACTGCAAAACCTTGCCCTATGTCGTCCACGCTCAGGAACAGATATTTTCATGCGCTACCAACTCCGCCAAAGAAATAACGGACGTGACCAAAGAAAAAGGACTCAACCGGGTGGTTGTCGCCGCCTGCTCCCTCAGGACTCTTGAGCCGCTGTTCCGTGATACCGTCCGGGAGGCGGGAATTAACCAATATTACTATGAAATGCCTAATATCCGGGAGCATAACTCCTGGGTCCACTCGAAAGAAAAGGAAATAGCCACTCAGAAGGCATGGGACTTAATCAGGATGGGAGTGGCAAGGGCTTGCAAGTTGGAGGCGCTGCAGGAGTTCGAACTGCCGGTAAACAAGACGGCGTTAGTGGTCGGCGGTGGCGTGGCCGGCATGACCTGCGCTCTTTCCATAGCCAACCAGGGACACGAGGTTTACCTCCTGGAGAAGGAATCCGTTCTTGGGGGAATAACGCGGAGAATTCATTCCACCCTGGAAGGGCTGGATGTTCAGGCCTATTTGGACGATCTGGTGCGCAAGGTTTACCAGCACCCCATGGTGCATGTGTATACTGACGCTGAAATTACTGACGCCACCGGTTATGTGGGCAATTTCGTAACCACGGTGAAGTCTAAAAGAGGGGTCACTGAGATTAAACACGGCGCGGCCGTTATCGCTATTGGCGCCGAAGTGTCCACACCCACCGAGTACCTTTATGGAGAAGATGACCGGGTCATGACCCACCTCGAGTTGGAGGAGCGGATCAACGAAGGCGACGAAAAAGTGGTTAACGCGGAAAGTCTCGTGATGATCCAGTGCGTTGGCTGCAGGAATGAAGACAGAAATTACTGCAGCAGGGTATGTTGCAGCGAGTCCGTAAAGAACGCGCTGAAGCTTAAAGAGATAAATCCGGAAATGGATATTTACATCCTCTTCAGAGACGTCAGAACATATGGATTAAAAGAGGATTATTACAGGGAAGCAGCGAGTAAAAATATTAGGTTCATCCGCTATGAACAGGATGATAAGCCCGAAGTGGAACCTGGCGAGTCGGATGAGGGCAAGCCGGTTCTGAAAGTTACCGTGACAGATTTTGTTTTAGGGAATAAGATTGAATTGGATGCTGATGTGCTTGCTTTGGCTGCCGCTATTGTTCCCTCGGAAGAAACCAATAAAATAGCCTCGCAATTCAAGGTGGTTTTAAGCCCGGACGGTTTCTTCAAGGAAGCGCATGTCAAGTTAAGACCTGTTGAGTTTAACACGGACGGCGTTTATCTGTGTGGGCTGGCTCACTATCCCAAGTTCTTGCAGGAAACAATCAACCAGGCTTATGGGGCCGCCGGCCGGGTGTTAACGCTTCTCTCGCATGATATAGTTATAGCTTCCGGTTCCGTCTGCCAGGTGGATGAGAAGAAGTGCATGGGGTGCGGGGCATGCGCCTCTGTCTGTACGTATGGCTCCCTGGCTGTTCAGGAGACGCGGCAGGGCAAGAAGGTTACAGTAAATCCCGTTCTATGCAAAGGATGCGGTCTCTGTAACTCGAAGTGTCCCACAGGGGCGATACAGTTGAAGCACTTTACCGATGATCAGATCACGGTCCAAATTGACGCGATGTTTGCGGAATAAAACCTTGATTACTAACAAGGGGGTGAGAGCGAATGAGTGCAAAATTTAAACCGAAGGTAATAGGCTTCGTATGCCACTGGTGAGCATACGGCGCTGCTGACTTGGCTGGAGTTTCCAGACTACAATATTCGACTGAAATGAGACTTGTTCACGTCATGTGTTCCGGTAGGGTCGACATGGCGCATGTACTCCGAGCTTTCTCAAAAGGAATGGACGGGGTGTTTATCGGCGGCTGCCATTTTAATGATTGTAATTATAGTGCCGGCGGGAATTTCCATGCGCTGAACATGACGCTTCTGACCAAAAAAATAATGGAACACATCGGGCTGAACCCCGAGAGATTAAGAATGAGAGTTATGTCCGGCAGTGAAGGAAACCTTTATGCCGAGCATGTCAATGACTTTAACAAGAAAGTTAAAGAAATAGGGCCGTTTGGCAAAAATGAAGGAATAGACAAAGAAGAATTGATTTCCAGGATAGAAAAAGTTATAAAGCTGGTTCCGTACATTAAAGTAATGATGAATAAGAAGCTGGCGGTACGTCAAGTGAACCCGGAAGACCCGGAAGAATGTGATAAGTATTTCACAATTGACGAGATAGACAAGTTACTTAATGAAAGAATCTCATACTATATTGAACCGGAGAAGTGCCAGGCCTGTACGACTTGCGCCAGGAGATGCCCAATGGGTGCTGTTATCAGCGCCAAGGGTCAGGTCCATATAATCGATCAGGAGAAATGTATCAGATGCGGCGCCTGCATTGCAGGCTGCCCGCCCCGCTTCAGCGCGATCAGGAAGATTGAGGCCGGCGAGCCGGTTCCGCCTCCCCTTCCTGAGGGAGAAAGGGCTGTGGTCAGAAAGGGTAAGGAAGTTAGTTAAGGCAATGGAAGTGATTACCATATTGGAGTAGCATAAATGCCGGAGTAAATTCCGGCATTTTATGTCTCAAATATTTAGCTGCCATGCGTTCTGCATAGCTGTCAAAAGAAAAAATAATAATTACTTTGTCATGCATAATTCTTGACAACAATTAGTGAAATGTATATCATGATTAATTGAAATAGTTTTATTAAAAAGTAAATTGGTACGTTTTTTGTAATTTTTTACTAGTTGACTAAAGTTACTCCCGGGTTACCAGTATTTTATTTCGAGGGCATTTAGTTATTAAGTAAGAAATTCATTATGAACAGTCGTACTGTCGTTCTTTTGAGATAATCTGCCAGAGGCAGTTTATCATAAAGTAGTTAGTTAAAATAATCACAAAATGGTCAAAGAGTAAGGAGGGGAACAAATGGGAGAAGCAGTCACTAAGTGTCGGTGTGATTTGCAAGCTGAACTGGAAAAAGTGATTGCCCAGCACGAAGGAAGAAAGGACGATTTAATCGAAGTATTGTATTGGGTTCAGGAGAATTACGGTTATGTTCCGAAAGACGTACAACTTGTAATTTCCGAGAAGATGAACGTACCTTTAAGTGCTATTAATGGGGTAATTACTTTTTACCATCTCTTCTCATTAAAGCCAAAAGGCGAGTATGAGATTTCACTCTGTAAGGGGACGGCCTGTTATGTGCGGGGAGCGCCGCAAGTTTTGGAACGGTTTGAAAAAGAATTGGGAATTAAGCCGCATGACTCTACGGACGACAATATGTTCTCTCTTGAAGTGGTCAGGTGCCTGGGAGCTTGTGGTTTGGCTCCGGTTCTTACGATCAATAAAGCGCCGCGCCCCCGGATGAAACCCGATCTTGTCCCGGGAATCATTAATGAGTTAAGAAATAAGAGTAAGGACTCAGAAGAATAATCAAGCCGGAAGCATAATGCCGACAGCCAAAAGAATGATTTTGGAAAGAGGAGCGAAGCTAAAGCAATAAAATGCGTGAACTTTCTCATCACCTTTTAGATATCATCGAAAACTCGCTGGCTGCAGGCGCGTCCACCGTCAGGATAACGGTAATTGAAGACTCTGCCGGAGATATCTTGAGTTTTGAGGTTGGAGATAACGGTGGGGGAATGAATGAAGAAGAAATTGAACAAATTTTTGATCCATTTGTCACAAGCCGCCGTTTGAGAAGGGTTGGCTTGGGCATACCTTTGCTTCAACAGGCGGCGCGCGCTTGTGGGGGTGATCTGATTATCCAATCGGAGAAAGGGAAAGGGACGACAGTAAAGGCAACCTTTCAGCGTTCGCATATTGACCGGATGCCCTTGGGTGATGTAGCCGCTACATTAGTGGCTGCGGTGGCTGCCAATCCGGATGTGAATTTACTGTATAATCATCTGGTAGACGGACGTCAGTTTGTTTTTGACACCAGTTGGTTAATTGGTAAATTTAAAGAACTGCCCCTGAATGATATTGAAGTTTTGAGCTGGATAAAGGAATTTTGCCGGGATGGTATTAAAAAATTATACCGGGGTGAGAAATGATGAAACCATTAAAATCAATTCAGGATTTGGAGGCGTTAAAAGAAGCCGCGCTGGATAGAATCAAAGAGCGGCAAGTAGCCGGCAAGACTACAATAGTGGTGGGAATGGGAACCTGTGGAATAACCGCCGGAGCGAGAGAAGTAATGATGGCAATTATTGATGAAGTAAGTAAGAGAAATATTTCTGACGTAATTGTCAGCCAGGCGGGTTGCGTCGGGATGTGCCAGCATGAGCCCATGCTGGAAGTAATCAAGCCGGGTATGCCCAATGTCATGTACGGTCATATTGACGAGGAAAAAGCCCGGCGGCTCGTGCTTGAACATGTTGTCAACGGCCATGTGATTGAGGAATGGGCGATAGTGCAACGAGATTAGTTGAAATTGTGAGAGGAGGGTCCGGTTATGCAGTTTTATCGGTCACATGTTTTGGTTTGTTCAGGATCGGCATGTGTTCTGTCGGGTTGCCAAACCGTTAAAGAAGCTCTTGCCGAAGGAATAAAAAAGCAACAGCTTGATAATGAAATTCAACTTATTGAAACCGGATGCATGGGTCTTTGCGACTTGGGTCCGCGCTTAATAGTTTATCCTGAAGGAGTAGTATACTGCCGGGTTACCGCTGAAGACGCCGAAGAAATCGTTAATGAACACTTATTAAAAGGGCGTATAGTGGAGCGTCTGGTCTACCGGGATCCGGAAACCCAGAAACCTATTCCTTTTATGAAGGACTTTCCGTTCTTGTCGAAGCAAACCAAAATTGCCCTGCGCAACGCTGGTTTAATTAATCCTGAAGATATCGAAGAATATATCGGGTGCGAAGGATACAGCGCGCTGGCCAAGGCTTTATCCATGTCTCCCGGGGAAGTAATCGCCGAACTGAAAAAATCCGGCCTACGCGGCCGTGGCGGCGCGGGGTTCCCGACCGGCTTAAAGTGGGAGTTCACCGCCAAAGCCAACGCGACACAAAAATATGTGGTATGTAACGGCGATGAAGGCGACCCGGGCGCTTTTATGGACAGGTCGGTTCTGGAAGGCGACCCGCATTCCGTTATTGAGGCCATGGCTATCGCCGGTTATACGGTGGGGGCCAGCAAGGGTTATATATACGTTAGAGCTGAATACCCCCTGGCTGTGGAAAGACTGAGAATTGCCATCAACCAGGCTCGTGAGTACGGCTTGCTGGGAGAAGATATATTAGGAAAAGGGTTTAATTTTGATCTCAACGTCCGGGTCGGCGCCGGCGCCTTTGTTTGCGGCGAAGAGACGGCCCTGCTGGCATCTATTGAAGGACGCCGCGGCGAACCCCGGCCGAGACCTCCCTTCCCGGCCACCGAAGGTTTGTGGGGCAAGCCCACTTTGCTAAATAACGTGGAAACCTACGCCAGCATCGCGCCGATTATTCTTAATGGCGGGGACTGGTACGCTTCCAGGGGAACAGAGAAAAGCAGGGGCACCAAGGTGTTCGCCCTTACCGGCAAGGTTAATAATACCGGCCTGATCGAAGTCCCGATGGGTATACCCTTAGGAGAAATCATTTACGATATCGGCGGCGGCATCATGGGCGGCAAGAAGTTTAAAGCGGCCCAGACAGGCGGTCCCTCCGGCGGCTGTATTCCGGTAGACCACCTTAACGTCGGTGTTGATTATGAGTCGCTGGCGGAACTGGGAGCGATAGTGGGTTCCGGCGGACTGATTGTCATGGACGAGGATACCTGTATGGTTGACCTGGCCAAGTTCTTCACCGAGTTCTGCCAGGAAGAGTCTTGTGGTAAATGCGCTCCCTGCCGCATCGGCACCAAACGGATGCTGGAGATACTGGAACGGATCACCCGCGGTGAAGGGGAAGAGGGAGACATCGAAAGACTGATCGAGCTGTGTGAATACATTAAAAGCACGGCGCTGTGCGGTTTGGGACAAACTGCCCCCAACCCCGTGCTGAGTACAATAAGGTACTTCAGGCATGAGTACGAAGCGCATATCCGGGATAAGCGTTGTCCGGCTTCCGTCTGCGCGTCCCTATTTAATTCACCGTGCCAAAATACCTGTCCGGCTGGAGTGGATATACCGATTTACCTCGATCATATCCGGAACGGGCGTTTCTATGACGCTTACATGGAAGTGAAACGGGAAAATCCGTTCCCCGCTGTTTGCGGCCGCGTGTGCCACCACCCGTGCGAAGGCAAGTGCAACCGCGCGAAGTTGGATGAGCCCCTGGCTGTCAGGGCATTGAAGCGTTATGCGGCCGACTGGGTGTATGAACAGAACAAAGGATTCCCGGTTGAGCCTCCCGGAGTTGCGACGGGCAAGCAAGTGGCAATAATCGGCGGCGGCCCGGCCGGCCTGACCGCGGCCTATTACCTGGCCAAAGTCGGTCACAGGGTTACTGTATTTGAATCGCTGCCGTTTGCCGGCGGTATGCTGAAAGTGGGTATTCCTGATTACCGCCTGCCGGCTAAGACCCTGGCGGCTGAAATAAAAGCAATCGAAGGAATGGGTGTGACTATTAAAACCAACACCCGTTTTGGCAAAGACGTTACCTTTGCCGATTTAGAGAAGCAAGGCTTCAACGCGGTGTTTATCGCCGTCGGCGCCCACGCGGATCAGAAACTGGGCGTTCCGGGCGAGGAACTCAATGGTGTTATATCAGGCATCAACTACCTGCGTGACGTTAAACTGGGACAGGCCGCCGATGTGGAAGGCAAGACCGTGCTGGTGGTAGGCGGCGGCAACGTGGCCATAGACAGCGCCCGCTCCGCTGTGAGAAACGGGGCTAAAGAAGTTCAGGTCGTTTACCGGCGCCGCAAAGAAGACATGCCGGCCTTTGAAGATGAAATTATGGAAGCAGAGCACGAAGGAGTGAAGTTTATCTTCATGACTGCCCCCATAAGCGTGCAGGGAGCCGGCGGTCAGGTAACCGGGCTGGAATGCCAGCAATCAGTGCCGGGTGACTTCGACAAGAGCGGCCGCAGGCGGCCGGTGCCGGTTGAAGACTCCAACTTCGTCATTCCGGCGGACGTGGTAATTGCGGCGATTGGGCAAAATGTCCAACTGGACGGAATCACAGACGCAGGCGTGCAGACAGTTCGCGGGCTGGTTGCGGTGGATCCTGACAGCATGGCCACTAATATACCGTATATATTCGCCGGCGGTGACTGCGCTTCCGGGCCGGATACGGCAATCGGCGCGATTGCCCACGGTAAGAAAGCGGCGGCGGCTATTGACAAGTACCTCGGTGGTTCCGGCGTGGTTGTAGAGCCGCGTGACATCAAACGGGAAGTTTCCGGTGAGGTTATTGAGGACAAGAGGGCGAGAGAAATAGCAACATGCCTGCCGGTTGCCGATCGCAAGTCATTTGCCGAAGTGGAAAATGGTTTCACTAAAGGGCAGGCTATGGCCGAGGCCATGCGCTGCCTGCGTTGTGATGTGAAGTAGAAGGAGGGGTGAGATAGATGCCAATGGTTACTTTAACAATTGACGGAAAAGAAGTGCAGGTGGAACAGGGTACCACTGTTCTTGAGGCTGCCAAAAAAGTTAATATAAATATTCCTACCTTATGCTATTTAAAAGACATTAACGTTATCGGGGCCTGCCGGATCTGTGTGGTTGAAGTCAAAGGCGCCCGCACGCTGCAGGCGGCTTGTGTGACCCCGGCGACCGAGAATATGGTTGTGCTGACCAATACCGCGGCGGTGCGCAATTCACGCCGGATGACCCTGGAACTGATTCTGTCCAACCACCCGTTCCAATGCCCGACCTGTGTACGCAACCAGAATTGCGAGTTGCAGTCCCTGGCGGAAGCGTTCGGAATCCGGGAGGTTCATTATCAAGGCGCCAACCCCGAGCACGTGGTGGACGACTCCAGCGTATCCCTGGTGCGCGACCCTGAAAAGTGCATCCTGTGCCGGCGCTGCGTCTCAGTATGTGAAAAAGTGCAGACGGTATGCGCGATCGGCCCGCAGGGGCGCGGTTTCGACACCGTTATCGCGCCGGGCGTGGACACAGTTTTAGCCCAATCAAATTGTGTAAACTGCAGCCAGTGTGTGCTGGTTTGCCCGACAGGAGCTCTATGTGAGCGGGATCAGACTGAAGAAGTCTGGGCCGCCCTGGCCGATCCCAAAAAACATGTCGTGGTCCAGACCGCCCCGGCGGTGCGTGTCGCCATCGGTGAAATGTTCGGCATGAAGCCGGGCAGCGTCGCGACCGGACAAATGGTTGCCGCGATCAGGAGGCTCGGTTTCGACAAAGTCTTCGACACCGACTTTACCGCCGACCTGACCATCATGGAAGAAGGCAGCGAGTTGCTCGAAAGGATCAAGACCGGTGGCACCCTGCCGCTGATTACCTCGTGCAGCCCCGGCTGGATTAAGTTCATCGAGCACTTCTACCCGACCCTGCTGCCGCATGTGTCCACATGCAAATCACCGCAGCAGATGTTCGGCGCCCTGGCCAAAACCTTCTACCCTGAAAAAGCGGGGATAGACCCGGCCGACGTCTTTTCAGTGTCGATCATGCCCTGCACCGCCAAGAAGTTCGAGGCACAGCGCCCGGAAATGAATGCGAGCGGCTATCAGGACGTGGACGTTGTGCTGACCACCAGGGAACTCGGCCGCATGTTCAAGCAGGCGGGTATAGATTTCAACGAACTACCCGAGGAAAATTACGATGACCCGCTGGGCATCTCGACCGGCGCGGCGGTAATCTTCGGCGCGACCGGCGGCGTGATGGAAGCCGCGCTGCGCACAGTCTATGAAATAGTTACCGGGGAAACCCTGGCGTCGGTAGATTTTGTCGACGTGCGCGGTTTGGTAGGAGTCAAGGAAGCCTCCGTCAAAGTTGGCGACCTGGACGTAAAAGTAGCCGTGGCGCACGGGCTGGGCAACGCCAGGAAGCTGCTGGACGCCCTGCAGGCCGGCGAAGCGAACTACCACTTCATCGAGATCATGTGCTGCCCGGGCGGCTGCATCGGCGGCGGCGGCCAGCCAATCCCGACCAACTATGAAATCAGGCAACAGCGGATTGACGGCATATACACCGCCGACGAAGCCATGACCTTGCGGAAATCCCACGAGAACCCCGCGGTCCAGTATTTGTACAAGGAATTTTTAGAGAAGCCGCTGGGGCATAAGTCTCATGAACTGCTGCACACCAAATACACCCCGCGCGGGCAGTATAATCAGTTATAAAGTATTTCAAATAATGAACAAAGCAAAGAGCCTCCAACTGGGGGCTCTTTGCTTGTACGACAGGCAGCCGGACCTGTTCCGGCAAAGGTTATGGTTATTATTCTTTGTAATCGCTGTCCAATACACCTGTATCGTCTTCACCAGCGTACCAGGATTCCTTGCCACTTTGAAAGAGGTCAATCCCCCGGGCGATTGCAATAGTCAAAACGATGGCGATAACCATTTCCGCGATGGATTGGGGAATGATGGCAGTCAAAGCATCCAGAGTAATGTAACCCCTGAATAAGGCCATAGACAAAACCAGGACGGTGTTGGTCAAAGTACCCAAAATTCCTGCGGCAATCCAGGCCAAATAAAGGTTGAACCGTTTAAAACCTATAAAAGCAAGATAAGCCGCCAGACCGATAAACAGCCGTGGGACTATTGATACCAGCGGATCAGCAAATAGTGGGTTGCTGGCTTTAAGAAGACTAAACACTCCGAAAACCGCGCCCACTAGAATACCCACAACCGGGCCTTCTAGAACGCCCCCGGCCCAGTCACATGCCTGTTCGCAATGAGCATGGGCAGGTTGCCGGTCTCCTAGCGACGGTCATTGAATCCACAGCCAAGGATCTTGCGTCACGGCGCCTGCTGATGCTCGATCGCCTCGTAGCGACCGCGGACACACGCACCCGCTCTGAAGCCCTGGAAAGGACGCTAGCGGTGCTAGGTGACACCGCCGATATCCCATGAGACAGCTCTATTTCATCAACCTCGCCGATGGCAAGCGAATCTTTGCCAAGGACGGCGCAGCCAACCTCAAAACCATCGACGGCTTCCTCTATGATGACCTTATTGTCATGTTGAAAAGCAACGGTGACTGCATCGTATAACTCGTCCTTTTGGAAAACCTTTGTAATGCCAAAAGAGGAACCAGCATTTGCCGGTTTAACAAACAGAGGAAATGTCAGACAGCTAATCTGCTTTGACAGTTCGGCATCGGTAAATCCGGACCGCAGCACAATGGACGGAGGTGTTTTGATACCGGCCAAATTCACTATTTTATGAGCGATGTCTTTGTCCATGCACATTGCGGAACAAAGCGTGCCGCACCCTGCAAAAGGAATACCGGCCATCGTCAATAATCCCTGTAATGTTCCGTCCTCGCCGTTTTTTCCATGCAGAACAGGAAACGCCACATCAATTCTGGTTGCAATCACTTTATTACCACGAAATTCGAGCAGTCCGTGAATATTCCGATCAGGAGAAATAATCGCCGGAACACAATCACCGCCATCCATCCATGTGTTATTCTGAATTTTTTCAAGTACACCAAAAAATCTCAACCAAGCTCCCTGCCGAGTGATTCCAATCAATATGGTTTCATACTTATTTGGATTTAGGTTCGTTATTACAGAATAGGCGGATTGAAGAGAAACCTCATACTCTGTAGAGCATCCGCCGAATAAAACGGCAACTTTTATTCTTTTCATAACAATCACTCCTCAGGAATGTTAAAAGCCTGTCCGATTCGACAATTTCATCTTATCGAAATCAGGCAGGCGATGTTGGAATTTCAACTTATCAAAATCTTAATAAATTCTTATGAAGAACTTATTCTTTTCCTAGGCTGTTGTACACTGCCAATGCATCAGTAACATTGTATTATTCATTTAAGTATGTGCTCACCCTGTCCTGAATCAATTGGGCAGTCGCCTCCGCTGTCTTCTGTCCTGTAAGGAAGGCCGCGGTTTCCTCCTGAACAATGGAAATAATCTTCTGGTCCGTTCCGATGTAGACGTTCGCTTGACTCAGCAGGTTTTCCATATAATCGACATCCTCCTGCGTGGGGGGTTGCAGTGTTATAGATTGACAAGGGATGCCGTCGTCCTTAATTCTCATTCTCCCACCATTTTTTTGTATAGCCTGGGTGAAATTCTGGGCAATCTGGGGAAGCACACTCTTATTAATCGGCATTCCTCCCTGAGTCATCATATCATCAGAGACCAAAAATTTTAAAAATTCCCAGGCCAGTTCTTGATGGGCTGATTTACTGCTGATCCCATACATGGAGTCCGTGGAAAAGAATACGTTTCCGGGGGGCTTTAAAAGCTGAACACCCTCACTGAAAATCGCCTTGGCCACTTGCAGGTCCCAAAACCCTCTAAGAGAAGTGAAATTAAAAACAAGTTTACCCCGGGAGGCCATGTCCATAATGTTGGTCTGGGCTGTATCCGTATTAACCAGTTTGTGGTCAATCAGATATTTACTCAGGTTCAGTAAATCAAGAAATTCTTGGCCGGTAAAATTGGCTGTTTTCTTCTCCGGATCGACCAGGTTGTCATAGTTTTCTTTAACCAGAGTCGCAATCAGTCTTTTTTCATCCATCCCGGCCAAGGCATACATCCCCTGGGTTCCCCCGTTTTGGTTGTCGTTAATGACCTTTTCCGCCGTCTTGACAAAATCGTTCCAATCCCAGTTGCTATCGTCGATTTGCACCTGGGAATTATCCAGTAAGGTTCTATCGGCGGCAATCATATCGATACCGATATTAACCGGCAGCCCATATAGTTTATCTTTATATTCTAAAGCCTTGAAAATATTTTGGTAGTATTTGCCACTGTCGAAGCTTTGATCCGACTGCATCAGCCCGCCCAAGTCAACTAAAAGATTCTTATCCGCATAGGTCTGATAGGGCAGGTCGTTTAATAAAATGATATCGCTGCCCTGCCCGGACATGAGCTGGGTATTCATAGTCGTGACATATTTTTCAATATCGCCGGGATCTGCCGCCCTGACACCTTCACCTTTTTCCGAAGTACTGGAGGTGTATTCTTTCACTTCCACACTGACGCCGGGATGAAGTTCCTCAAACTTTTTTACTGCCGTATCCAGGTACATATCTTTGGTCACAACCGCAATGGTCAGGGAATCAGGATTATTAGCTTCCCTGGCAGCCTGAGTATTGCCGCAGCCGGCGGTAAATACCCCTAGGCCGAGGACCAGAACCAGGCTTAGGATAACTCCGCATTTCTTTTTTATCATCAAGACACCCCTTTTCTTTAAGTATTCAGAATTCAGGAGCCAGAATTCAGTAGGGAGACGTTCACCCCACTTTCCTGATCGAAAAAATGGGCCTTGGACATATTAAAACCCACCCTGACTTCCTGTCCGGTTTTGGCGCGCAACTCCGGACTCACCCTGACAACCACCTCTCTGCCGGCTATACTTACATAATGGTAAGTTTCAGCCCCTCTCAATTCGGTAAACTCCAGCCTCCCGCGCAAAGCACACTCGGGATGGCGGTCCAAAAAATCTCCGCTTCCGCAGAGATGCTCCGCTCTTATCCCCAGGACCACTTCCTGGTCCAGATACCCTTGCTCTTTTAACTTTTGTCCCCCGGCAGTGGGAACAGGCAGTAGGGCGTCGGCCAGTTTGGTAAAAATACAGCCGTTTTGCTCTATAATTAAAACTTCCAGAAAGTTCATCCCGGGGTTGCCGAGAAAACCGGCCACAAACATATTGACCGGGTGGTCATAGATGGATTGCGGGCTGTCAATTTGCTGGATCAGGCCATCCTTCATCACCACGATTCTGGTGCCCATGGTCATGGCTTCGGTTTGATCATGGGTTACATATATAAAAGTTGTCTGCAGATTTTTATGGAGCTTGGCAATTTCTATTCTCATCTGGGCTCTCAACCGCGCATCCAGGTTGGACAGAGGCTCATCCATCAGGAAAACCTTGGGTTTCCTAACAATAGCCCGTCCCAGGGCCACCCTTTGCCTTTGCCCACCGGAAAGTTCCTTGGGTTTGCGTTTCAGAAGATCTTCAAGTGCAAGAATCCTGGCCGCTTCCTGCACATTTTTCCTGATTTCAGCCTTGGGTATCTTTCTCAACTTAAGTCCAAAAGCCATATTGTCATAGACCGATAGATGGGAATAAAGAGCATAATTTTGAAAAACCATGGCGATATCCCGGTCCTTGGCAGCCACGTCATTAACCAGCCGGTCATCAATATATAATTCACCGGATGAAATTTCCTCCAGTCCGGCAATCATCCTTAAAACGGTTGTTTTGCCACAGCCGGAGGGACCTACCAGGATTAAGAATTCTTGATCCTTTATTTCCAGAGAGAAATCCCTGACTGCCGTAACCCTGCCGGGGTAGGTCTTAGATAGATTTTTCAGATATAAACTCGCCATCCGCTGCCCTCCTATTAGTTGGGGACATTCCTGTCCATGCAGAAATACCAAGACTTCAGCAGGTGTGTCCCCTGACCTTTTTTTGTAACTACGGTTAAAAATATAGAGCTGAATACCAGCAACACCTCCCCGGTCTCTATGACGGGAGGCATTTTTATTATCCATAGCAAGATGGTGCCCAGACTTAAGACGGCCAGCATAAAAACGACGCAGAACACTTCAACTTTGAGCAGTTTTTTCCCCAACAGCTTGATCTGGTAAAGCCCCAGCAAAAACAGCGGCCAACCAAGGAAGATGTTTAAAAATAAGTTCCAGTTCTGAATGGTATTGAGGACATTCAACTGAACTTCTCCGGGCGGCGCTACATATCCGGCGCTTTGCAGCCCGGCTTGAATCCCGTTTTTAATGAGGTCGGCCCAAAATGAAACATCAATAAGTTCATCGGGTATGTTTTCCGGCGGAATATATAAGGTAAACCTGATTAATTTCCATAGCAGCAGCATCACTGCAACAAGCGCTAATACCTCCGCCATACCAAGCACAAGCCTGGCGGCGTCCCCCTTGATCATCTCTGACCAATATTTATCCCGGAGTCTCAGGCGGCAGCAATGATAAATAACCCTTATTTTTCGCCTGAGCAGGCCGAAAATTATCACAATTGCCACCGCCCCCGCCACGAAATTGCGCAGCAGGTTCTCTTGTTCCATCAGGAGACCCGCCACGTTATAATCGATGATTTTGTAGTTGGCGGGGTCCTGGCCGATTGAGGCCAGGGCCGTTTCCAAAACAGCGGCATTGCGGCCCGTGGTGCCGGCATCCTTTGTTTCCAATTCCAATGAGGTTATTCGGGAATCCGCCTCCAGTTCCAGCAGCTTTTTCACCGGTATGTACACTGTGCCGTATCCCTTGTCCGTCAAAGTTCCGATCAGAGAACAGTCATTCCCGGCCACCCCGACTATTTTAAATTTCCGGCCATACAGTTCTATCTCCAGGCCCACCACATTGCAGTTCTGAAAAAGAGCCCGGGCCAGATCCTCATCAATTACGGCAACCTGTTGGTTTTCCTGGCCGGAAGTTAAAAAACAGCCCGATCGTAGGTTTATTTGATGGAATTGATCATACCTGTCATTCACCCCCAGCACCTGAGCCTGACTCTGGTTTTTTTGATAGACGGCAGAAGTTGAAGCTTCCATGGCGTAAGCCAGATCATTGTCCCGGAGGTCGTATTGAGCCAACTGCCTCATTTTCTCCAGAGAAAAAGAGGCGGCCTCCGGCTGATGGGAATTGCTCAGCCAGGTGGCGGTGATTTTGTTGGTTTTGTGCAGGCCGCCAAGATCCGCCAATTTGGCGGGCAGGGATGACCCCAGGACGGTGCTCCAGGTTAAAACCAATATGCCCAGGGCCAGAATAAGATAGGCCGGATAGGCTGATTGGGCCGGTTTCAATTTGCCGCCTCCTTCAGAACTCTATCCCCGTCCTCCACCGGTTTATTGCTTTGCGTCACCATTTCGTCCATCACCATATCTGTGAGAGCGGACTTTTCATTATCGCTGTCTTCCACGTTCACTTCAACTTTTTGTAAATAGTTCTCCGTGCCCAAAGGTCCTTTTCTTGATTTCAGGACCAAGATATAGGAGCCGCTGCTGTCGTTATAAACCGCGCTGTTGGGTACGAGGGTGGCGTAAGGCTTTGTTTTTTTGCTTAAATAAATTTCTTCCTTTTCACCGCCCGTCAGGCCTTCCAGAGACACGTCGATCCACAAATCCTTTTCTTCTCCGTTGTGCTGGCTGTTTTCCACGATCTTGTCAATTTTTCCCTCGGTCTTTTTATCTCCCAGGGAGAGAATATTAACACTTACCGTATCTCCGGGCTTGACATAATCAACCAGATCATTGTCAATTGGCACTATCAGCCGGAACCCCTGCCGGAGATCGGCCAATTTAAACAGGGGCAGGGAGTTGTTGGTCATGGACCCTTCGGCGAAATTCAGTTCTGTGATCATGCCGCCCACGGGCGCTGTATATACGCCATTGTTTGCCACCTGCCTGGCCAGCGTATATACCTTTCTGGCCTGTATTTCCAGGTTAAGCTGAATGTTCTCACAGTTTCTTTTCGCGTCCCCCAGGTTCTTTTCGGCATTCTGCAGGTTTACCGCCGTTTCAGCTTCATTATCAAACAGGTACTTCAGGTTATCGTAATCCCTTTGTTTTTGCGCCTGCTCTTCCCGGGCCCCTGCCAGGGATAGCTGCAGCTGCCGGTAGCGGGCCTGTTCATCCTGATAATCCGACTTCAGGCCGTCCACGTCCAGGCTAATAATAGGCTGTCCTTTGCTAACCATGTCCCCCTGCTCCACCATGACCTCCTTTACTCGCAAATTGGCATCAGCGTATTCCTCCCGGGTTGATTTGACCTCGACCGTCCCTTCACCGAATATTTCTTTGATTAAAGCCCCGTTCGTCGGCCGGGCCGTTTGGACCCTGGGCAGAGTAAAGTTATTGATGGTATTGGAGAAGAAAGTTAACCCGATCATCGCCATTAGGAACAGCAGGCTCAACTTTCCGATCACTTTTTTTCTTTGCGCATCATTCGCAATTGCTTCATTCTGCAATTTTCTGTCTCCCTTCCTGACTTAGTGCAGCGACACAAAAGCAAGGCACTAGTTGCTCAGCCTTTGATTCCAGAAAGCCGGATCCCTTCCAGCAAGTATTTTTCGGCGTAAAGGAAGTTCAGTAGCACCGGCATCATATATAAAGTGGACGCGGCAAAGGCCAATCCCTTTTCACCGTCGATGATTCTGGAAAGGTAGAGTGAAAGAGGCTGTTTGGCCGCATCCTGTAAAAAAATCAACGGCTGTTCGACCATGTTCCAGTTATCGATAAAAACAAGTATGGCCATGGCTGCTATGCCGGCCCTGGACATGGGCACGATGATTTTGAGGAAAATCTGGAGCTGGTTGGCTCCGTCCACCCGGGCTGCTTCAATATAGGAGTCCGGTATTTGCTCC
Organism: Pelotomaculum isophthalicicum JI; assembly: GCF_029478095.1. Lineage (NCBI taxonomy): Bacteria > Bacillati > Bacillota > Clostridia > Eubacteriales > Desulfotomaculaceae > Pelotomaculum > Pelotomaculum isophthalicicum. Next base: position 19,686 of record NZ_JAKOAV010000014.1, read on the forward strand.
ATATACTGTTTTAAAAGAAATACGCCAAAGGTGCTGAAGATGCCGGGAAAGATAATGGACCAGTGGCTATTGAGCAGGCCAAGCTGGCCGGCCATTAAATAATTGGGCACAAGAGTTACCTGGAATGGCATCAGCATCACAATGATATACAAAATAAACAAGAAATTCCTGCCCCTAAACTTCAGTTTGACAAAGGCATAGGCAGCCAGGGTTGCAACAATCGTTTGCCCAATGACGATAGGGAAGGTAATCAGCACGGAATTCCAGAACATGAAAAGAAACTGAGTCTTTTTAATGAGTACGTTATAATACTGCTTCAGTACCACCACGTCGGGTATAAGCTGGAACCGGGCGAAGTGATTCGCGGTGTCATCGTTATAGCTGCTTAAGTTTTTGTCCGTCACCGGGTCATAATTATTGGCGATTTCCTGTTCACTCATAAATGAATTGGTGACGGTTACAGCCAGGGGAAAAATGAATATGACAGCCAGTACCAGTAAAACTGTAATATGGAGTATATTTTTTATTCGGTGGTTACGATTCAACACACACACCCCTATCGCCGGTTCTAAGTTTGTTACTACCCATGAAAAAAGTTATTTTTCATCCTGCAGTAGGCTTTCTTGCATTCCTTCAGGGTCTTTACACTCCTGACTCCCGACTTCTGACTCCTGAGATTCTAATTAATCATGTTGGTGATCTTTCTCTCCACGATAAAAAGCAGTAAAACGACGGCCACGATAAAGGCAGCCATAATGAAGGCCGCAGAAGTCAATTTTTGGTAATCCAGAGCCATGAACATATTGTTCATGTAGTGCTGCAGCATATAGATGCTGTTATGGGGATATTCTCCGGAGATAAGATACGTCTCCCGAAACACTTTAAATGAATTGATAATTGAGATAACAAAAACAAAAAAAGTCGTGGGGGTCAAATAAACCAGGGTTATTCGGAAAAACTCCTGCCGGCGGCTTGCCCCGTCGATCCTGGCCGCTTCGTAGTATTCAGCCGGTATATTTTGTAATCCGGCCAGAAACAAGATTACGCTGTAACCAATGTTTTTCCATAAATAAACCACCAGGATCACCACCCTGGACCAGTTGGTTTTCATCCAATCCACGGGCGGGTAACCCAGGGCATGGATCAGGGAATTTAAAACGCCGTTTAAATCAAAGAAAGCCTGCCAGACCAAAACTACCGAAGCTACGGGTACCACCAAAGGAGTTATCATGATGGTGCGAAACAGGTTCCGGCCCTGTAATTTTTGGTTCAATAACAAGGCCACTCCCAGGGAGAGAATCATATTAAGAGGTACACAGATTAAAGTAAACTTGGCTGTATTCGCCAGAGCTAAAAAAAAGCTCGGGTTTTTTAACAAAGCGCCGTAATTATGTAATCCAACAAAAGTACCGTTAATGGGACTGTCCACCAGGGAATAGTAAAAGCCGGTGACAAACGGGAGCAAATAAAAAAGAGAAAAACCCAGCAGGCTGGGCCCGAGGATAAGCCAGGCCAGGCAGCCGTTATTAGTTTTTAATTTTCCAGTTCTCATCTTTACCACCCTATTTGTCCATGCATTGGCAATTTCATCTTACCGAAATCAGACAGGCGATGTTGGAATTTCAACTTATCAAAATCTTAATAAATTCTTATGAAGAACTTATTATTTTCTTATGCTGTTGTATACAGCCAATGCATCAGCAACATTGTATTGTTCGGACTTGTGATTTCCCTCGGCACCGGCTGTAATCAGAATATTATCTAAGCCCCTCTCCCGCTGCAGGAACAGGCTCCGGACCTTTCTTAATCCACTATCCTCTATGTTTCCAGAAATAACGGAATGCCCTTCGGGGCCTGGTGCCAATCTGCTGCGCATACCAGCACTTACCCTCCGGGCACTCCTTCGCCCTCGTCGGAGGAGATTATTTTGACAAAAGGGATTTTCAATGCTAACATAAAGTTAGAATTCTTACAGTCAATATTCTTACTATTATTATTCTAAACAAATGGGGTGATGACATGAACCAGTCCAAGGATTTCGATCTACACGATCTGCTGTTCAACTTTTTAGGACTATTTCAGGAAAAATTTATGCTGCGCCTTCGCCAGCAGGATGGCTCTTTTTTAGGGCTGAAAAAGAATCATTTCAAGATATTGGGCATTTTATCCTACCTCCAATCCTTGACCTTGACTGAGATCGGCCGGAAGCTGGATCTGGAGAAAGGAAGCGTGACCACCCTGATTGACCAACTGGAAGAGCAGGGCCTGGTAATACGGGGTTATGACCCGGACGACCGGCGCAAATTTCAGATACTACTTAGTGACGCCGGCTGTGAAGCGATAGCCACGATTAGAGCAGGGCACACCAAGGTATTGGAATCTATGTTGGACAAAGTCGATGACCGGGAATTACAAAGATTTATAGAATGCCTGCAATTTTCCGTGGAATTTATGAAGAAACTATAGGAGAAGGATGAACATGAAAAGCGAAATATTGGCGACCCAAAGCATTAAAAAGCTGCTGTGGCAGTTTTCCTGGCCCGCAATTGTTGGTATGCTGTGCAACGCCCTGTATAACATAGTCGACCGGATATTCGTGGGACGCGGGGTGCACTCTAGCCATTGCTGCGACCACGGTTGCTTTCCCCATCATGGTGATTTTGCTGTCGTTGGCTCTCCTGATCGGTGTTGGTGCTACCGCTTTGATCTCCATCAAGCTGGGGGAAAGAAAAAAGGAAGAAGCGGAAGTTGTGACTGCCAACGCCGCTGTCCTTTTGGTGCTGCTGCCTCTAATCTGCATGATAGTCTACCTGCCATTTGCAGATCCGATTTTGAGGCTATTCGGCGCCAGTAATGAGGTACTGCCTTACGCTCGCGACTTTACACACATCATTATGCTCGGTTCGGTTTTTAGCGGACTAAGCATGGGGATGAACAACTTTATCCGGGCCGAGGGTAACCATATAATGGCTATGTCTACACAGGTGCTCGGGATTGTCCTGAACGGGATAAGTTGTGAACAGTGCACCTCTCCTAACTCGGGAGTGTAGCATAAACCGTGTAAATGGAATAATACTCCAATAATTTAGTAATACTAAAAGTAGCTTTTACTCATGCACAGGATAGGGCAACGCAGAGGTGCGACCCGAGCGGTGCATGAGGTTTGGCAAGACCTCCTTTCAGTCAATACAAAAAGACACCCTTTCGAGTGCCTTTTATTCGGTAAATTATTTAGTTTTTGGGTGCTTTATCGGGCTAGTTTGTAAAGCGCGTATTGGTTGAGGGAAACTCCCTCCCTTTCGGCCTCTACCGCTAACCTCATGTGCAGGGATTTGGGAACCCTTACTATAAATTTGCCGCTATAATCCTCCTGGCTGGCCGGGCGTGGAATTTCCAGGTTGTTTTCCAGCTTGGTTTCGATATAGCCCTCCAGGGCTTCATTGATGTTTTTATATAGTTCCTCCAGGGTATCCCCGGTACTCTGGCAACCGTCCAATTCCATTATTCTACCGTAAAAGTAATGCCCGCTTTCATCATTCATTTCCTGAATGATTCTGGTATAAGGCAGTTTCATGTACTCTTCCACTTGCATATTTACAACCCCTTTCTAAGTTATTGGGAATAGGTGATTTTACTCACCTATTCGGTTCAGAATGTCTTTGACATAGACCGCTTTCAACGGCGTTTCAATCTTTACGGTTATCAAATCTCCGCTTTGGTGCAAGTAGTGCCGGTGTGAACCCTTCTGCCTTTTATATTCGTATCCATAGGCTTTTAAAACTTTTTCGGCTTCTTCGGGACGAATCCCGTTCGGTTGCCGTTTCATTTTTTCGATTATCTTTTCCACTCCCGCCATTCCTCACACCTCCTGTTATTATAGTATCTTATATAGTATCACTTTGCAATATTATTGAGGGATTATTTTTGCTTTTTAACCGGGGTGGTAAGGGCCTTTTCTATGGGCCAACCTAAATTATTTAATCTGTTTTTTAATCTTAATAAATTCTTATGAAGAACTTATTATTTTCTTATGCTGTTGTATACAGCCAATGCATCAGTAACATTGTATTGTTCGGATTTGTGATTTCCCTTGGCACCGGCTGTAATCAGAATATATTCCTGTTTACCCACTTTGGCGAGACTCGCTAGACATAGACCGGCCTCATCGGTATACCCAGTTTTCCCTCCTAAAATTTCCCCACCAGTGATGTTTTGATTGTTGAGTTCTTCAAACATGGTATTGTAAAAGGTTATCCCGCGAGGGTGCTTATTAGTAGGTGGTGTGGAATGACGGGATGAAGTAAAAATCTCCCGGAAAGTATCATTTTGCAAAGCATAGCTTAGAAGAATAGCCAGATCTTTGACTGTTGTGTAGTGGTTTTCATTGTGAAGCCCGGTGGCATTTTCAAAATGAGTGTTTTTCATACCAAGATCAGCCGCCTTTCGATTCATTATTTTTACAAAATTCTGCTCTGATCCCGCAATCTGATCAGCAAGCCCAATACAGCACTCCGCACCGCTCGGCAGCATTACTCCGTATAACAGATCGATTGCCCTGACCTGCTCATCCGGTTGGAAACCTGCCATTGATGCATCTGCTTTGTACAGCCCCTGAAACGTAGAATTGGTAAGTTTGATTTCTCCCTTCAGATTAGATAAATTTTCTATCGCCACAATGGCTGTCATCATTTTAGTCAAAGAAGCAGGGTAGATTTTTTCTTCGCTGTTTTTTTGCATCAGGATGGTATGATCTTTTAACCGGACCAGAATCGCATTAGGACTCTTCAGCTTATCGGGAGATATAGGAACAGAGGGATCGGGTTCTATCTTTGACGGAGGAACCGGTGTTGTTCTATCGTCAACGTATTTCTCAAATAAATGCTGGGCGACAGGGGTAATGATGTATTTACATGCAAAGACAGCTATGACAACCATCAGCAGGAATGACAGTAATATCCGCGTTTTTGACTTTTTCTTTTTTGCTTTTCGTACCATAATAAAACAGCTCCTTATTCTGTGCGGTATCATTTAACCACAGAACAAAGAGCTATGTTGGAATTTCATCTTATGAACTTCTTAAGATTTTCTTATAACGGAAGCTTTACTGTAAATGAAGTATTTTCCGGGTTGCTTTCCACAGAGATTGTTCCATCGTGAGCCGTGACAATTTCTTGTGCGATTGCCAAACCCAGCCCTGCTCCACCGGTGTTTGTGGAACGTGCAGAATCTAATCGGTAAAATTTTTCAAAAATAGTTTCAAGCCTTGCCCGCGGGATTGGATTTCCCTGATTAGTAAAAGTTATAACAATATTTTTGTCCTGCTGTTTAGCAGAAATGTCAATGACGCTGTTTTCATAGCTATAGGCTATCGCATTTTTCAGAATGTTATTGAACACACGAGCCAATTTGTCTGCATCTCCCCACAGAGTGAGTCCGTCAGACACATTGACGGACACCTGCTTTCCCTGCGGAGTCAGCATTGGATAGAATTCATCGGCTAACTGCTGGAGCATGAAAAGTAAATTTATTTTTTCTTTATTCAAAACAATAGTTTGAAGATTAAATCTTGTGATCTCAAAAAACTCATTTATAAGCTGCTCTAACCGATAAGCTTTTTCCAAGGTAATACCGACATATTTTGCCTTCTGTTCAGGAGGCATGTCAGGAGCTTCATCCAGAAGACTTAAATATCCTATAACGGAGGTCAGAGGTGTCTTTATATCATGAGCCAAGTAAACTACCAAATCATTTTTGCGTTGCTCGGCATCAAGCGCGGCTTTCTTTTGTTTTTCCAAGTTGTTTTTTATCTGATTTAGCTTATTTTCCATAAAATCCAATTCTGGCGATAATGTAATTTCTGCATCGGATTCCTCAGCAAGTTTATCCATTCCAGCGCTGATTTCATCAAAATATTTTTTGAACCAAGAAACAGAAAATCGAAAAAGGATAACTAAAAATATTAGGATTACAACAAAAAGGATCGTGTCCATATTGTTGCGAATCACCAACTGATAGATTTCCAGTGCGTCCGAATTTTTAAAATGAAAAGCGTTGACTAAAAATCGAACGATACGATCTCCGATCTGTCCACGCAGGATATAGCGCAATAGATAAACAGTTACAGCGGCGGCAACTGTAATCAGAAGCATTTGAAAAAATACTTTGCTTTTTAATTTTGTATAATCATTCCTTCTTTTATCTCTCTTACTTTTCAATTTTATAGCCAACCCCCCATACCGTTTTGATATATTTAGGATGCTCCGCGCTGTCGTGCATTTTTTCCCTTAAATGCCTGATATGAACCATTACCGTATTATTGCTATTGGTGAAATACTTGTCTCCCCATACCTCATGGAACAATTCTTCCGAGCTGACCACTCGTCCGCGATTGGAACAAAGGACCCAAAGAATGGAAAATTCTGTAGGAGTGAGAGATAGCCTTTTTTCATTCAAGGTACATTCATGGGTATCCATGTCCAATACCAAGCCAGAAAAGGCAATCAAGTGTTCTTCCTGTTTTGGCTCTGAGGAATTATATTTGGTAAATCTCCGGAGCTGCGCCTTTACACGGGCAATAAGTTCCAAAGGGCGGAACGGCTTGGTGATATAGTCGTCCGCACCTAATGTCAGCCCGGTAATCTTATCGATTTCTTCTTCTTTAGCTGTCAGCATGATAACCGGAAAATTATGCTTTTCCCGGATTTGCTGACAGATTGAAAAACCGTCTTCATCGGGAAGCATGACATCCAAAATGGCGAGGTCTAGTTTTTCATTTTCAATACAGTTAAGGGCATCCTTGCCGTTATAAAATTTAAAGACATTATAATTCTCATTTTTCAAATAAACTTCAACCAAATCGGCAATAGCTTGTTCATCATCAACTATTAAAATATTTGCAACCAAAAGCGTCATCTTCTTTCTTTTAAGTATATATCCCCATAATTATTTTACAGTGAAGCAAAAATCCATTTTATAGCTTTTTACTTATTAAAATCTTAAGATTTTCTGAATATCGCAATACTGATAGTCTTTTACACACAAATATAAATATCAATTTCGTCAATAGCAAGGGTTGGTACCTATCACGGTCATCGAGTAGAGCTAAGCAATCCAGCATTTTTACAATCAATTCCTTTGTGGCGAGTGCTTCTTCAATGGTATCCTCTACTGAGGTAATTATATACTCCACGGGAATGCCTTTGCTCGCATCCCTTGACACATGGTGCTGGTGTCAATTATATGGACAGGTGTCAATTGTACGGACAGTTGTCAATTATGTGGACAGGTGCCAGTTATATTGACACGATTTGCATCGGAGATAGCGCTTAATGATTGTGGCAAACATGGTTCCCCGGAAGGCGCCACTTATTTCTTATGTTATTTATCGTAAATGGCCGATTTTAGTCGAATTTAACGGTTGATATTTAGATGATTTATCTGTGCAACGCTACTGATGCCACGATAGGTTTTACGCTGGCACATAAATTGCATCATCTTTATGTTACACAATAATTTTGTGTGGCGTTGGCTTTGGCGGTGAACTCCCACTTTAAGCCGGTCGGGAAACCTCGCCGCCATGCCGGATTTTTTCTTGATCTACACCCATGGAGACTACCGTAATCTTTAAGGGTGTATATCAAAATCAACTAAGGAGGGAAGATGATGTTAGAGGGTTTTACCCCCGTACTCGAAGGTATTTCGCAGGTTACATGGTAAAAAGGTAACTATTTAGGGTTTTCGCATGGTGAAATGTTTGAATATTCAATTAATTTGGGCTGGTTATCCTCAATATGATTAACAATAAAGGGCAAGGAGGAAAACAAATGGAAGCGGCAGTCACCGAGTGCCGGTGTGATCTGGAAACTGAACTGGAAAGAATGATTGCCAGTCATGAAGGAAAGAAGGACGATTTAATCGAGGTATTATATTGGGTACAGGACAAATACGGCTATGTGCCAAAAGATGTGCAGCTAATAATTGCTGATAAAATGAATGTGCCCTTAAGCACTATTAATGGAGTTATTACGTTTTACCATCTATTTTCATCAAAGCCAAAAGGCAAGTATGAGATTTCCCTTTGTAACGGCACCGCCTGTTATTTGCGGGGAGCGCCGCGAGTATTGGAGCGGTTTGAAAAAGAGTTGGGGATTAAACCGCATGATAATACCGGCGACAATATGTTTTCCCTTAATTTAATCAGGTGTTTGGGCGCTTGCGCCGTTGCTCCGAATATTACCGTCAACTCAGAGCCACGCGCCAGGATGGCGCCTGATCTTGTCCCGGAAATCATTAATGAGCTCAAAGCTAAAAATTATACCGGGGTGATCGATGATGAAACAGATTAAGTCAGTTGATGAACTGATAAAGTTAAAAGAAGCCGCGCTGAATAAAATCAAAGAGCGGCAGATTGGTAATAAAACAACAATTGTGGTAAACATGGGAACCTGCGGGATAGCCGCCGGGGCGCGGGAAGTGATGATGGCAATTATTGATGAAATAGAAAAAAGAAATATTTCTAATGTAATTATCACCCAGGCAGGCTGCGCCGGGTTGTGCGAGCATGAGCCCATGCTCGCAGTTATCAGGCCTGATAAGTCCCAGGTTATTTACGGTCATTTAGACAAGGAAAAAGCCCGGCGGATCGTAATAGAGCATGTTATTCACGACAAGGTTGTTGAGGAATGCGCGCTGGCGCAGCAAGCCTAATTGAAGTAGCGAGGGGAGGATTTGAATATGCATTATTACCGGGCACATGTTTTGGTTTGCGCGGGGTCGACATGTGTTACATCAGGATGCCACGCCGTTAAAGAAGCTATTTTAGAAGGAATCAAAAGGCATCAACTCGAAGAAGAAATTAAAGTTGTAGAAACCGGCTGCATGGGTTTTTGTGAACTGGGCCCGCTTGTCGTAGTATATCCCGAAGGAGTAATGTATTGCCGGGTTAAGGCTGAAGACGCGGCAGTCATTGTGAACGAGCACCTGCTTAAAGGGCGGATCGTGAAGCAGTTGCTATACCAGGATCCCAACACCAGAAAACCTGTTCCTTTGATGAAAGATCTCCATTTCTTGTCCAAACAGACCAAGATTGCCATGCGTAACGCAGGACTTATTAATCCCAAAGATATTGAGGAATATATCGCCGGTGAAGGCTATTTCGCGTTGGCCAAGGTTTTGTCAAGCATGTCGCCGGAGGAAGTAATCCTCGAGATAAAAAAATCCGGCCTGCGCGGCCGGGGAGGCGCCGGTTTCCCAACCGGATTAAAGTGGGAATTTACCGCCAAAGCCCGGGGAACGCAAAAATATGTGGTATGCAACGGAGACGAAGGAGTCCCGGGTGTTTTTATGGACAGGTCAATCTTGGAAGGTGACCCGCACTCCGTCATTGAGGCGATGGCCATCGCCGGCTATGCGCTCGGAGCTGATCAAGGCTATATCTACGTCCGGGCGGAGTACCCCCTGGCGGTGGAGAAACTGCGGCATGCCATTAATCAGGCAAGTGAGTACGGGTTATTGGGAGAGAATATTTTAGGCTCAGGTTTTAATTTTAACGTAAATATCCGGGTTGGCGCCGGCGCCTTTGTCTGCGGGGAAGAAACCGCCCTGCTGGCTTCCATAGAAGGCCGCCGCGGCGAACCCAGGCCGCGGCCTCCTTTCCCGGCCAATGAAGGGCTATGGGGTAAACCGACATTAATTAATAACGTGGAAACATTCTCCAGTATCCCGCCGATTATCTTAAAAGGCGGCCAGTGGTATGCTTCCATGGGAACAGAAAAGAGCAAAGGCACAAAAGTATTTGCCCTGACCGGGAAAATAAACAACACCGGCCTGATCGAAGTTCCGATGGGCATACCTTTGAAAGAGATCATTTTTGACATTGGCGGCGGAATAGTTAATAACAAAAAATTAAAAGCAGTGCAAACGGGTGGCCCCACAGGCGGCTTTATTCCGGCCGAGCACATTAATGTCAGTATGGATTATGAATCGCTGGACGAATTAGGAACACAAATTGGCTCCGGCAGCCTGACTGTATTAGATGAAGATACCTGTGTGGTCGACCTGGTCAAATTCTTTGTCCAATTTTGCCACGAGGAATCTTGCGGCAAGTGCGCTCCCTGCCGCATCGGGACCAAGAGGATGTTGGAAATACTCGAGCGGATTACCCGCGGCGAAGGGAAAGAGGAAGATATCGAAGCGCTTGAAAAACTGTGCGACTATATTAAAAACACGGCGTTATGCGGTTTGGGACAAGCCGCTCCCAACCCCGTGCTGAGCATGTTGCGCTACTTTAGGCCTGAGTTTGAAGCGCATGTCAGGGATAAGCATTGTCCGGCTTCAGTATGTGCGCTGGCAGAAGGAGGGGTGAGATAGATGCCAATGGTTACTTTAACAATTGACGGAAAAGAAGTGCAGGTGGAACAGGGTACCACTGTTCTCGAGGCTGCCAAAAAAGTTAATATAAATATTCCTACCTTATGCTATTTAAAAGACATTAACGTTATCGGGGCCTGCCGGATCTGTGTGGTTGAAGTCAAAGGCGCCCGCACGCTGCAGGCGGCTTGTGTGACCCCGGCGACCGAGAATATGGTTGTGCTGACCAATACCGCGGCGGTGCGCAATTCACGCCGGATGACGCTGGAACTGATTCTGTCCAACCACCCGTTCCAATGTCCGACCTGTGTACGCAACCAGAATTGCGAGTTGCAGTCCCTGGCGGAAGCGTTCGGAATCCGGGAAGTTCATTATCAAGGCGCCAACCCCGAGCACGTGGTGGACGACTCCAGCGTGTCCCTGGTGCGCGACCCCGAAAAGTGCATCCTGTGCCGTCGCTGCGTCTCAGTATGTGAAAAGGTGCAGACCGTATGCGCAATCGGCCCGCAGGGGCGCGGTTTCGACACCGTTATCGCGCCGGGCGTGGACATGGTTTTAGCCGAATCCAATTGTGTCAACTGCGGCCAGTGTGTGCTGGTTTGCCCGACGGGGGCTCTATGCGAGCGGGATCAGACAGAACAAGTCTGGGCCGCCCTGGCCGATCCCAAAAAGCATGTCGTGGTCCAGACCGCCCCGGCGGTGCGTGTCGCCATCGGTGAAATGTTCGGCATGAAGCCGGGCAGCGTCGCTACCGGACAAATGGTTGCCGCAATCAGGAAGCTCGGTTTTGATAAAGTATTCGACACCGACTTCACCGCCGACCTGACCATCATGGAAGAGGGCAGCGAGTTGATCGAAAGGATCGGTACCGGCGGAGTTCTGCCGTTAATCACTTCTTGCAGTCCAGGCTGGGTTAAGTTCATCGAGCACTTCTACCCGGCACTGCTGCCGCATGTGTCCACCTGCAAATCGCCGCAGCAGATGTTCGGCGCCCTGGCTAAAACCTTCTACGCCGAAAAAGCGGGCGTGGACCCGGCCGACGTCTTTTCAGTGTCGATCATGCCCTGCACCGCCAAGAAGTTCGAGGCGCAGCGTCCCGAAATGAACTCAAGCGGCTATCAGGACGTGGATGTAGTGCTGACCACCAGGGAACTATGCCGCATGTTCAAGCAGGCGGGCATAAATTTCAACGAACTGCCCGAAGAAAATTATGATGACCCGCTGGGCATCTCGACCGGCGCGGCGGTAATCTTCGGCGCGACCGGCGGCGTGATGGAAGCCGCGCTTCGCACAGTCTATGAAATAGTTACCGGGGAAACCCTGGCGTCGGTAGATTTTGTCGACGTGCGCGGTTTGGTAGGAGTCAAGGAAGCCTCCGTCAAAGTTGGCGACCTGGACGTAAAAGTAGCCGTGGCGCACGGGCTGGGCAACGCCAGGAAGCTGCTGGACGCCCTGCAGGCCGGCGAAGCCAATTACCACTTCATCGAGATCATGTGCTGCCCGGGCGGCTGCATCGGCGGCGGCGGCCAGCCAATCCCGACTAACTATGAAATCAGGCAACAGCGGATTGACGGCATATACACCGCCGACGAGGCGATGACCTTGCGGAAGTCCCACGAGAACCCCGCGATTCAGCAGTTGTACAAAGAATTTTTGGAGAAGCCGCTGGGGCATAAGTCTCATGAATTGCTGCACACTAAATACACTCCGCGCGGGCAGTTTAATCAGTTATAAAGTATTTTAGGTAGTGACCAACATGAAGGGGCTGTGTCTAAGCAGAATTTAGACCAGCCCTTTTAATACAACAGGAAGTTATGCTTTTCAAGAATTGTTGATAAGTGACCTTTGGGTATAAATAAGCGGCGATTTTGAGGCGTAATTCAAAGAGCGAGTGAGCCCGAGGTTAAGAGAGGAAACTGTTTGAGGCGCAAAGCGCCGAGTTTGACCGAACCCGAGGGTGATAGAACTCGAACAATTAAAGGGCCGAACATGAGCCGCGTTATATGCCCAAAGGTATTTGTTCTACAATAATAATTGATTCGTCCCTAATTGAAGCCATAGTCCTCCAGCGCCGCTGTTGACGATACCAAGCCATTTTTAACATCCTGTCTCACTGCCGCGGGGTTTCTGCCGGAAGGTTTCCCGAAGCCGCCGCCCCCGGCTGTTTCCAGGATAATGGTTGTTCCACCGGGCACCTCCCGGGTGACTTTGCCCGGAATTTCCTCGCGTTTTCCGCCAGGTATTTTGATAAAGCACCGGGAAGACTGGCCGGGCAACCCGCCTTGCATACCCCAAGGCTTAACGATATTTCTTTCGGTGCTTAAAGAAACGGTGGCATCTTCCAAAACGGTGATCTCGCGCGCCAGGCCGGTGCCGCCCCTGAACTCGCCCGGTCCTCCCGTGTCCGTAATCAAAGCGTACCTGTCCACCCGCAAGGGGTAGTTCATTTCGATAACTTCTACCGGAGTGTTCATGGTGTTGGTCATGTTGACATGCACCCCGTCCATTCCGTCCTGGTTAAATTTAGCCCCCTGGCCGCCGCCGTAGGTTTCCACGTATGAATAGTACCGCCGCCGGGCATCCCTGCCGCCGATGGTAAAGTTGCTCATGCTGCCTGTGCCGGCGGCGGTCACCCTGTGGGGAACCGCCTGCGCCAGGGCGCCCAGCACCACGTCGGTGATCCTTTGGGCGGTGTTGATGTTCGCGTGGGCGACAGGCGCCGGGAAACAGGGGTTGACCAGGGTGCCGGCCGGGGTGATAATCTCCACTACCCTGGCTATGCCTTCGCTGGAAGGCAGCTCGGGATCGGCCACGGCTTTGACGGCAAAAAAGACACAGGCCAGGGTAACGCCCCTGGTGGCATTGACGGGGCCTTTTACCTGCGGGCTGGTGCCGGTAAAGTCAACCTTGACGCTCCCGCCGTCGATTTGCACGCAGGCGGTGATTTTGATCAGGTCGCCGCTGATGCCGTCCCCTTCCAGGTAATCAGTGAATTGATAACTGCCGTCGGGAATACCGCTTAAAGCCGTACGGAGCCTCCGCTCAGTGTAATTAATGATTTCATTCATGCAATCCTTCAAGGTTTCCGATCCTGTTTTTTGTTCCAGTTCTTGCATCCTCCTGCATCCCACCTGGTTGGCGGAAAGCTGGGCCTGGACATCACCGTAAAACTCATCGGCGGTTCTGACATTGTGAGCCAGCACCCTTAATAAGTCAACGTTAATCTGTCCCCTGCCGCATATTTTAACGGGAGGTATCCTGACGCCTTCCTGGAAAATTTCTGTGGCCGAAGTGGACATGCTGCCGGGAACTGATCCCCCTATATCCACATGGTGGGCCAGGTTGGCGACGATGGCCAGCAGGCGGTTCCCGGCAAAAACGGGGGAGATCACGCACACGTCCGGCAGGTGCGAGCCGCTGACATAAGGATCGTTGATCATCACGGCGTCGCCCGGGGCTAGATTTTCCGGCGGGAAAATTTCCAGCACTTTTTTTACCACAGTGGGCATCAGGCCCAGGTGTAAAGGGATATGCTCGGCCTGGGCGACCAGATCCCCCGCCGGGGTGTATATCGCCGTGGAGCAGTCCCGGCGGTCCTTGATGTTGGGAGAGAGGGCCGTACGGGTAAGAGTGGCGCCCATTTCTTCCGCCACTGACTGCAGGGCGTTGCGAAGCACCTCCAGGGTGACAGGATCAGTCCTCATAATTACCGCACCTTCGTTTCAATAATAATGTTGCCCCAGCGGTCGCAGTAAACCCGGTCCCCGGGCCAGATCAAAGTGGTGGCGTCAGCCTGGGTAATGATAGCGGGCCCCTCGGTATGCCAGCCGGGGCCGATCTGCCGCCTGGCGTGTACCGGCACCTGGCGGTATTCTCCGGACAGGTAGACCTGTCTTGTCCCCGAAATATTTGCTTCTTTGGCCCCGGTATGCAGCCGGGGTGATATTTTCGGCAGGGCGCCGGTGGCGGTGAGACGCAAAGTGACGATTTCCGCCGGAGCGTTTTCCCGGCAGTAGCCGTAGTTTTGCTGGTGCAGGCGGTGAAAACGCCTGATGATGATTTGGATATCCGCTTCTATCAGTGAATTGCCCGGGATGGAAAGAGTTAATTCATAAGATTGTCCCTGGTAGCGGATGTCCAGAAACCTGTTGAAGCTCATTTCCGGTTCCGCGAATCCTTCCCGGGCCAGATCCTCGCGCCCTTGTCCGGTAAGCCGGGCAAATTCGCCGTTGATCTCCGCGCAGACGGCAGGGGTCAAATCAACAATGCGGGTCAGAGAGTAATCGTGGCGCACGTCGGCGGAGAGCATTCCCCACGCGGAGGCAACGCCCGGGTGGGGAGGCACCATGATGCGGGGGATGCCCAGTTCCCGCGCCAGTTCCACAGCATGTAGGGGACACGCGCCGCCGAACGGCGCCAGGGTGAAATCCCTGGGGTCGTATCCTTTTTGTACCGATACCAACCGCATGGCCCGGACCATGTTGGCGTTAACCACCCTGATGATTCCCTCCGCGGCTTGCTCTAATGTCAGCCCGAGAGGGGCGCCGATTTTTTCACTGACAGCCCGGGCGGCTAGCTCCGGTTTTAATATTTTCACACCGGCCAGATCAGCCGGGTCCAACCTGCCCAAAATCAAATTGGCGTCTGTTACCGTAGGCTCTTCACCGCCCAGGCCGTAACAGGCAGGTCCGGGAACCGAACCGGCGCTTTGCGGACCCACCCTTAACGCGCCGCCGGGATCAACCCAGGCAACGCTGCCCCCGCCGGCGCCGATGGTGTGAATATCCAGCATGGGCAGCCGCAGCGGGTAACCGCCGATGGCGCCTTCCGTGGTAAAACGCGATTTGCCGTTATTAATCAGGCAAATATCCATGCTGGTGCCGCCCATGTCGGCCGTGATCAGGTTTTTGTTACCGGTCAGGCCGGCCAGGTGAACACCGGCCAGCACGCCGCCCGCCGGCCCGCTGAGAGCGATGCGGGCGCTCTGCTCCCGCGCCTGGGGAGCGGTGATTACACCCCCGCTGGACTGCATAATGAATAATTCACTTTTGACACCGGTGGTGGTTAAATCTTTTTCCAACCGGCTGATATGCTTGTCCATCAAGGGCTTGACCAGCGCGTTGATCACCGTGGTGCTGGTTCTCTCGTATTCTCTGAATTCAGGCAATATTTCAGCGGAAATTGTGACGGATAGGTGCGGCAAATGCTCTTTTATGGCATTTTTGAGCATGGCTTCGTGGACCGGGTTGATATATGAATGCAGCAGGCAAATCGCTACTGATTCCACGCCGGCTTCCTTAACCTGCAAGATTACCGACTGGATTTCTTTTTCCTCGAGGGCAAGGTGAACAGAACCGTCGGCTAATACCCGCTCGTTTACTTCCAGGACCAGATGGCGGGGCAGCAGGGGCGGCGGCTTTACAGCCCAGAAGTTGTACAGATGGGGGCGGTTTTGCCGCCCGATATAGATGATGTCTTTGAAACCCCTGGTGGTGATGAGCGCCAGGCGCGCTCCTTTTCGCTCCAGGATGGCGTTGGTGGCCACTGTTGTGCCGTGCAGGATGAAGTCGATTTGGCCGGGGTCAACCCCAGTTTTTTGTGTAATATTTTTTATCCCCGCCAGCACGGCCCGGGAAGGATCTTCGGGAATTGAAGGCTCTTTGGCGATATGCAGCTCGCCGTTTTCCCCCATCAGGCAAAAATCCGTAAAAGTGCCTCCGGTGTCGACAGCCAGCTTGTATCTAATCATACTTAGACCTCCCGGCGTTAAGATACGTTAATGTGAGCCTGTTGACAAGCGCCGCTCCAATACAATCCGTGATAAATTTGTGCCCATAAAACATTATAAGACATATTGGTACAAACAGGCAAAATATAATTAATTTCGCTGAGAAATAATATGTAGAAATTAATAAGTACGGGAAGGATAACATGCTGATTGGGATTATACGCACCCTAATTTTATTTACCGTAGTAGTGATCGGCTTGAGATTAATGGGCAAGAGGCAGATAGGCCAACTCCAGCCATACGAACTTGTGATTGTAATTATGCTTTCAGCCCTGGCGGCGATTCCGATGGAGAATACCGGTGTGCCGCTTGCCAGCGGCCTGTTCCCGATTTTTACTCTGATCGTGGCTCAGGTTGCCCTGTCATATGTCGCTTTGAAGAGCGAGCGTGCCAGGGGGATAATTTGCGGCACTCCCAGTGTACTGATTGAAAACGGAAAAATTGTTGAGCAAGAACTGTACCGGCTCCGTTACAACATCAATGATTTGCTGGAGCAGCTCAGATCCAAGGACACGCCTAATATCGCCGATGTGGAGTTTGCCATTTTGGAAACAAGCGGCAAATTAAACGTTATTCCCAAATCACAGAAAAGGCCCGTTGTTCCGGCGGATATGAATTTGCCGACGGCTTATGAAGGTATGCCGGTTACACTTATTATTGACGGCTATGTATTCCATAAAAATCTGGCCAAAATAAACCTTGACGCGGACTGGCTAAAATCAGAGCTAAAAAATTTTGGCGTGAACAACCTTAAGGAAGTGCTTTTTGCCAGTCTCGACACTGAAGGAAAGTTGTTTTATCAGGTAAAATCAAAAGCGATGTAAAAATTTCTCTGAAGGAGTTTTAAAATTGAGACTTTTGTCGGCTCTATTAATCATATTTGCGGCAATAGTTGCCTTGGGATTCTGGACAAATCACCGGTTGCAAGTCTCTTCGGGAGAATTAATGAGCAATATTGAACAAATAGAACAAAGGCTTGAGAGTAATCAATGGAATGAAGCTTACGAGCAAACTGCTGAACTGGAAAAAAGTTGGGAAAATAAAGCGAAATGGTGGCCTACTGTTCTGGACCACCAGGAAATCGATAATATCGAGTTTTCCATGGCAAAGATCAAGGAATATATCGCGAGGAAAGATATCGCACTTTCCTGGGGGCAATTAGCGGAGCTGAAGTTAATGGTTAATCACATCCCGGAGAAAGAAGCAATAAGGCTGAAAAACGTTTTATGATAAATTCAAATGTGGGGAAAGATTAACAAACTACAGCAAAACTACAATATGTATACTTTATGTGCGACTTATGAAGATAATAGGGAATTATGACGAAATACGTTGTTAGATAAACAGATATGTTGAAAATGGGCAATATTAGGAAAGATGGTTATATTTTTTGCCTTAGTGCTTTCTTTACACCAAAACTAATATTTGATATACTGTTTATGTAAAAAATAAGAATAATCTGTAATAATATTAATTTAAGTGCCATTATTGTAATAGTTGGATAACTTTGAGTCATGTTTAACAGTTTCTTATGTTGTTAAATTTAACTGGTTAGTTGTTTTCCTATTATTAATTTATAATTATAAACGAAATTTTCCCAAGGAGGTATTGTTTTATGAATAATGACAACTTGGAAAAGATCGAGGGAAAAATAATTGATAGATTGTGTGAAATGGCTGAAAGCAACAACTTGATCGAACCTGAGTTATTCAGCAAATATAACGTAAAACGCGGACTCCGGGATTTAAACGGCAAGGGTGTGCTTGTTGGTTTGACCGAGATCGGCGAGGTCCATGCCTATATTATTGACGAAAATGAAACTATTCCTGTCGCGGGCAGATTAATATACAGGGGTATTGATATATTTAATATCGTAAATGGTTTCTTTAAAGACGGACGCTATGGTTTTGAAGAAACTTGTTTTTTGCTGCTATTTGGAGATCTCCCCGATAAAGGAACATTAATGGATTTTGAGCGGCTTTTATCCGAGTATAGAAAACTACCCGAGGATTTTGTCCGCGACATGATTTTGAAAGCGCCGAGCAAGGATATGATGAACTTGCTGGCAAGAAGTGTGCTGGCTTTATATAGTTTTGACGATAACGCCGACGACACTTCCATCAAAAACGTTTTAAAGCAATGCATCAGACTGATTGCTTGTTTCCCGGCGCTCGCGGTTTATGGTTATCAGGCCTACTCTCATTATCACGGAAACAACAGCTTGTATATACACAGCCCGCAACCGGATTTCAGCACAGCCGAAAATATTCTGCACATGTTAAGACCGGACAGCAAATTCACAAAGCTTGAAGCGGCACTGCTCGATCTTGCCCTGGTGCTGCATGCCGAGCATGGTGGGGGCAACAATTCATCCTTTGTGACACATGTCGTTACATCGTCCGGGTCGGACACATACTCTGTAATAGCCGCGGCGCTCGGATCGCTTAAAGGGCCGAGACACGGAGGAGCCAACATCAAGGTTATTCAAATGTTTGAGGACATGAAGCAAACAGTAAAGGATTTGCATGATGATGAAGAAATTGAAAGCTATCTTGCTAAATTAATTAATAAGGAAGCTTTTGACCGTTCAGGCCTGATTTATGGTATCGGACATGCTGTTTACTCAGTGTCTGACCCAAGGACTGTTATTTTTAAAAAACATGTTGCCCGGCTCGCGATGGAGAAGGGTTTGGAAGATGAATATAATCTTTATTTGAAAGTTGAGAAACTGGCGCCTGAAGTTATCGCGAAATACCGTAAAATGTATAAAGGCGTAAGCGCGAATGTTGATTTTTACTCAGGCTTTGTTTACCGCATGCTGGACATTCCCCCTGAGATGTTCACACCGATATTCGCCATTTCCAGGATAGCCGGTTGGAGCGCGCACCGCATTGAAGAAATTGTGAACGACGGCAAAATCATCAGGCCGGCATACAAAAGCGTTTCCAAAAGACGTAACTACACGGCCATAGCTGAAAGATAAAGTGAAAAAGATAAATAAATTCAGCGTTGGCGACCTTTGGGTATAAAACGCTTCTCATGTTCGGCCCATATAATCGGGGACATTCCTCCGACCCTAAATATAAGCCCGTTAGGGAGGTGTGTCCCTTTTCCTCTGCAAGTTTTCTAGTGAATATTTCTAACAGCGGGGGACTCTAGCTCCTCATCTCTGTCTGCCAGCCAGTCAGGCATAGTGTGGTAGATTTCCCGGGCAAGTTGTTGTTCTTCGTGAGAAAAGCCGGCAAAATCAAGATCTAAAAACCAGGCTAAATCCTTATCTACGCAGACCATATCATCCCGGGTGAATTGAGCCAGATCGGTCTTGCCCAGTGCGTAAGCCGCCGATTTCATTTCCTCTACGCAGGACTTCAAGAATTTTGCCAGATGTTCCGCGGCTTTTTCGACGTTTAAATCTTCTTTGAACTTTCCCAGGTACAGGGGCACTTGCGGGGCAGGTTCAAAGGGCAGGGCTTTGTTCATCTGAGTTTGCAGCATGGCAATCAGCGCTATCGAACCGATATATACCGCGTTTGCGCCAAGCGCCATGGCTTTTAAGAAATGCCCGGGATTGACCAGCCCGCCGGCGGCGATCACGCTGGTATAATCTCTGGCGCCTAATTTATCGAGATGTTTTATAGCTCTGGACAAGGCGTGTAAAGTGGGTAATCCCACGTCATCCTGCAGGATTGTCGGCCCGCCGTGGGTCCCTGCCTCCGAACCGTCTATAACGATATAATCCACACCGGCTTCAACCGCAATGTCCAGCTCTTTTTCCAGGTGATGTGTCGCCGCGAATTTAAGCCCCACGGGTACACCGTAATCCTTGCGCAGGTTGCCCACCAGTTTGATAAAGTCTTGTGGGCTGTTTACATCTTTCAGCCGTGAATGGATTACGGCGTCTTCTCCTGGCTTTAGATTTTGAGCCATGCGAAGTTCTTTGCCGATCTGAGTGGATTCCGTGCGCATCGGCGCGGCGGCCTGCGCCCCCTGCCCGAGTTGAATCTCAATAGCGTCAAGTTGGGCCAGTTGTTCCGGGGTATTCATCCAGCCGCCGCGATTGTATTGCCCAATGAAATAACGGGCTTCTTTTCTTTCTTCTTCAACCAATGGAGCTTCACCGGAATTTGTGGCTGTTCCAGCCATTGACGCCCCCCTGGCCAATGCCACCTTCGCTTTTAAACTTAACGCGCCGCCGTAGGACATGCCGCTGATGATAATTGGAATTTCTAAATGCAACGGCTTTTTGGCTTTGGGACCGATAGTCACACCCGTATGAATTCCCACACCGTCTTGAGTCGGCATTTTAAACAGGTGGACAGGATTAAACAAAAGCTTTTCCCACGGAGACAGCACCACCGGGCTTCCCAAAGGGCGCTCAATGGGTTTCCCAGACTCTGCTCTCATGCTTGCCTCAACAATGTTTCTGAAACCTATTTTATTTGCAATCGGAAACATGGAATACATATTTTCCGTATACGGGTCCTGAAGCATCCGGCTCATCATGCTGTCCGAAACCGCGTTGGTAATTTTACGTGTTAGCCATGCAAACAAAAAAGATCACCTGCCCTTTGGGAATGATATGTTACGCTCTTAGCTCCGGTTGTCTCACCAGTTTTTGCTCCCAGCTGATTATAGCGTTTTCAATAGCCTGCTGACCGGCTACCGGGGTCTTATACCAGCCCCGCTGGTGCATGCTGTGAAATATTTTTGCATGCAGGTTTTCTTCCTCCTGATGAAAATCATGCAATGCTTCCCTTAAATGACTGTTCGCGGACTCACGCTCAGTTGTCATGTAAGTGTCAATAAGCTGCTTCTGCATGAACAAAACATCTGTGATCATGTCCCTGTCGTCAAGATTCACCAGCAAATCATCTCCTTTTCTTGGTTGTGACATCATATTAGTGAGCCCCCGTCGCTTTGCCGTTTAAGCTGCGTAGTTGCCTCAGAAGCCCGTCCATGTGCCCCCGGTGGACTCCGCCGCTTTCTTGAAATATTTTCTTTAAATCCGCGTCATGGCAGTTATCCGCGAAAAACTCGCTCTTTTTCACCGCCAGTTCTTCCGCTCTCAATAATTCCTCAAGCTGCAGCAATTCCATCTGAGTTAGCTGTTCCATTTTTCCCCCTCCTGACTTTTTTTTATTTTTCCCCGGTTTCTCTTTTATATCCTGAATTTTTCATTGAAACTGTGAAAATATTATAAAGGAAAGGGGACACACCTCTCTTTTGAGCCTGAATTTGGGGTCGGAGGAATGTCCCCAACGAATGAGGAATGTCCCCAATTATGGGAGGAATGTCCCTAACAATTTGAAACGAAGGGACTGTCAGGATGCGCATTAATGGCAACGTTGCTGATCTGATCTTAGCCCAACTGGCTGAATGGGGCGTGGAAAGAATCTACGGTGTGCTCGGTGATGCGATATTTCCTTTGCTGGACGCGATATCCCGCCAGGATAAAATTAAATTTATCGCTGTCACCGGGGAAGTTCATGCCGCTTTCATGTCCTCTTATGAAGCCAGATTAACCGGTAAGCTGTCTGTATGCGCCGCCAGCGCGGGGCCGGGAGCGGTAAGCCTGTTAAACGGCTTGGCGGATGCCTTCATGGATGGAAGTCCTGTTTTAGCCATTACCGGTCAAGTAGAATCAAAAGAAATCGGCGCCGGGGTAAAACAGTACTTTGATCAGCAAGCTTTGTTTAGTAGCTTTGTAGAGCAAACCAACATTGCCGTTGAGCCAGGGTCAGTGTTAAGTATGCTTGTCGCAGCAGTGCGAACCGCGAAATTAAATAATTCAGTCGCCCATACATCAATTCCCAAAGATGTATTTGCCAAAGCGGTTTCTATTGAAACTATGTCTGCCAGCTTCGTGGAAATAAATTCCGCGCCGTTTGTTTCAGGCAGCCTGGATAACATTTTACAGGTTGTCCAGTGTTCTCAAAAACCGCTTATTATCGCAGGACGCATGGCAAAGATAGTTAAGGAGCAAGTGTTTAAACTTGTCGATCTGTTAGGCGCGGGGTTAATAGTCGCCCGGGAAGCCAAAGGCAAAATTGCCGGCCAACATGAGTTGAATTTAGGAGGAATAGGGAAAGCCTACCTTCCCCCAGTTCTTCACGAGGCGGATTGTATAATCATAATTGGAGCCGCTTCTTATGAGCGGGAATTCATTCCACAAGGCACAAGTGTTATCCAAATAAATGACCGCTTCGAAAATATTTACCAAAATACCGTTGAGAGTATTAGCGGGAATACCGGTTTAATTTTGGAGAATTTGCTTCAAAGACTGGATGGTCATAGCTTTAACCGGGATTGGTTGGAGGAAATTAAGAGGTTGGTACAAAATAGAAGACAGGAGTTAGCGGCGGAATCAGCAAACAATACCAAGCCAATCAGCCCTTTAAGACTAATGCTGGATCTTAATAATATAATGCCTGGCGAGGCAATTATTGCGCTCGACATCGGTGAATTTACCCATTGGTTCAATCTGGGTTTTCAGGGGGAACAACAAGAGATTTTGCTTTCCGGCAGGTGGCGCAGTATCGGCTGCGGCCTGCCCGCCGCTATCGGAGCGAAATTCGCCTGCCCGAAAAAACCGGTGATAGCCATGGTCGGGGATGGCGGCTTTATTGCTTCCATGAGTGAGCTTCTGACTTGTGTGCGTTACAGTCTGGACATTTGCGTTATAATTGTTAAAAATCATATTTACAGCATAGAAAAGAATAAAATGCTTGCCGAAGGATTGATTCCTTCCGGATACGAATTAACAGTGCCGGATTTCGTCCAGTTCGCGAAGTCATGCGGCGCCGAAGGCTATCGTATTGATGATCCGGCGGATATCCAAAACACAATTAGAGCCGCGTTAGAATTGGGAAAACCCGCCCTGGTGGAAGTCATTTGCGCGGATAATTAAGTATGACCTGTTAGTAAAGTTTACACTCTCACTAGTTAACTCATAAATTTGATCTTGAGTTTTAGGAAAAGCAAGAGGGGGATAAAATATCTAAATGAATTCAACTGAATCTAAGAATGATAACAAAACCGGCGGTATTAAACACACGTTTCGTTCTTTCCGCTATAGAAATTACCGCCTTTTTTTCGGCGGGCAGGGAATTTCACTAGTGGGTACCTGGATTCAGAACATCGCCATGAGCTGGCTGGTATACGACCTGACCAATTCCGCGCTATTGCTAGGTATCGTTGGATTTGCCGGACAAATCCCGACCTTTTTTCTGACCCCTTTTGCCGGTGTGCTGGCGGACCGGTTGAACCGCAGGCGGATACTATTAGTGACACAAACTCTCTCAATGATTCAGGCTTTTATTTTAGCCATTCTGGTACTGACGGGAAACGTGACGGTATGGCACATTATTCCTCTTAGTTTTTTCCTTGGCCTGGTCAATTCTTTTGACATGCCCACAAGACAGTCATTTGTCGTAGATATCGTCGATAAGAAAGAGGATTTAGGAAACGCTATCGCCCTGAACTCCTCAATGTTTAACGGCGCCCGGCTGATTGGCCCGTCGATAGCGGGGATATTGCTTGCCACTGTAAGTGAGGGAATATGTTTTCTGCTTAACGGACTCAGCTATATAGCCGTGATTATCGCTTTGTTAGCGATGAAAATCGAACAAAAAGAAAAAGTCAACGGCAAAGAGCTTATATTTAATGAACTGAAGGAAGGTTTCGTCTATGCCTTTGGTTATAAGCCCATCAGGTACATTATTTTTATTATCGGTCTGATCAGTTTGGTTGGTATGCCGTACACGGTGTTAATGCCTATTTTTGCAAAAGAAATATTGAATGGTGGGCCGCACACCCTTGGATTTTTGATGGGCGCGTCCGGAACAGGCGCTTTAATCGGAGCTGTTTACCTGGCTTCGCGAAAGGAGCTTCATGGTTTAGGCAGGAACATAACGATCGCTGTTAGTATTTTTGGTGCCGGCTTGATACTTTTTTCGCTATCCAAATCTTTTTGGCTGTCCATGTTTTTAATGCTGGTTACCGGTTTCGGTATGATCACTCAAATGGCTTCTTGCAACACTTTGCTGCAAATCATAGTTGATGACGAAAAACGTGGCAGGGTAATGAGTTTTTATACAATGGCTTTCATGGGGATGGCTCCCATCGGGAGCCTGCTGGCCGGTAGCCTGGCACATATTATAGGAACCCCTGAGACAGTGCTGATCTGTGGAATATCCTGTATTATCGGGTCAGTTGTTTTTGCCGGCAAACTACCGCTTTACAAGGGTTTGACCGGGACACCCGACTCACGCAAACGAAGTATTGCTAAATAATGGAGAACCGGCTGTCATCGGTTTTTTGATTGAAGGAGGCATTGATTCTCAAGCTGAGTAGTGATAAAATAAGCATAGCAAGCTAGATTTTACCTGAGGGTATGGGGTTTTCCGTGCCCAAGGGTCACAAATTCAACTCTGCGAAAAAGGGAAGTCCCTGCTCTCAAGGAGAAAGTACATCAGTTTTAGCTTAGCAGCCCTTTTTTCGCATTGTTGCGGGAAAAGGGCTTTATTTTTATAAATCACAAGAGGATGGTGATGGTTTTGGAAGAACGCATCGGGGTTATCGGAATAGTGGTGGAAGACCGCGAGAATGCCGCCCGGAAGATTAACGGCATTCTTAGCGAGTTTTCCGAAATAATAGTCGGGAGAATGGGAGTACCTTACCGGGAGCGTAATCTATCTGTTATTTCCCTGATCATTGACGGTACAACTGACGAAATTGGGGCTATGACCGGAAAACTGGGCGGTATTAAGGGTGTTCAGGTAAAATCGGCATTGGTTAAGAAAAAGCCGTCGGTAGATTAAATGGAGGTTGCCATGCAGTACCGTATCGAAAAAGACTTGCTGGGAGAAATGCAAGTGCCGCGGGACGCCTATTATGGTATCCATGCCGCAAGGTCGGCGGGCAACTTCCCGGTTTCCGGCATGAAAGCGCATCCGGTTTTGATCCGGGCAATGGCGCAGGTTAAGCAGGCCGCGGCCCTGGCCAATATAAGCGCCGGGCTTCTGGACCGGGAAATTGGAGCGGCCGTGGCAGCCGCCGCAGCCGAAGTGGCTGCCGGGGGTCTGGCTGACCAGTTCATCGTAGATCCGTTTCAAGGTGGCGCCGGTACTTCTGTCAACATGAATGTGAACGAGGTAATCGCCAACCGGTCCATCGAAATAATCGGCGGCAATAAGGGAGATTACCATTTGGTGCACCCGCTGAAGCATGTAAACCTATCTCAGTCTACCAACGATGTTTTCCCTACCGCCTTGCGGGTAGCCGCAATCGGCATGGTGCTGGAGTTGAGCGACTCACTCGCCGGTCTGCAAACCGCCCTCCAGGACAAGGAGGCGGAATTTGCCGGCGTCCTCAAGTTGGGGCGTACCGAAATGCAGGACGCGGTCCCTGTGACGCTGGGCCAGGAATTCAGCGCCTACGCCGAGGCTGTCGCCAGGGACCGCTGGCGGCTGTATAAAGTGGAGGAGCGGCTGCGCCAGGTCAACCTCGGGGGGACGGCGGTGGGCACCGGCTTGAACGCTGATTTGAACTATATTTTTAATGTGATTGAGGAATTGAGGATGATTACGGGATTTGGTCTGGCCAGGTCGGAGAATACTGTCGACCTGACCCAGAACGCCGACGTTTTTGTTGAGGTCTCCGGCCTTTTGAAAGCATGCGCGGTCAATCTGGCTAAAATCGCCGGGGACCTCAGACTGCTCTCTTCCGGCCCGCTGGGCGGTTTGGCCGAGATCAACCTGCCGGAAGCGCAGGCTGGTTCCTCCATTATGCCGGGCAAGGTCAATCCGGTAATGACTGAAATGGTGACCCAGGTCTCATATCAGGTGATGGGAAACGATCAGGTGATTGCCTATGCCGCGTCCGCCGGCCAACTCGAATTGAACGCTTTTTTACCTCTCATAGCGCACAACCTGTTGCAATCCCTGGAAATATTGAACAACGCGGTGAACATATTTAATATAAAGTGCATCAGGGGGATTAAGGCTGACGAGGCCAGGTGCCGGCGCTGGCTGGAAGAAAGCCACGCCTTCATCACCGCCTTGACGCCGCACCTGGGATATGAGCCAGCCGCCAATATGGTGCGGGAAGCGGCGCTCAAGAAAAAGCGGCTAAGAGAAGTGCTCCTTGATTCCGGCCTGTTAACGGAGGAAGACTTGGAAGAAATACTTACCCCGGGTGAACTAACCAGGCCGGGTGTAGCCGGGTCCAGACGTTTAAAAAAGGAGGGTTGATTTGCATGAGTGCGGGAGGGCTGAATGAGACGCCGCGCGGCGAGAGGTTGCACATTGCCATTTTCGGCAGGCGCAACGCGGGGAAATCAAGTTTAATCAACGCCCTGACCAACCAGACGATCGCCATCGTTTCCGAAGTGCCCGGCACCACTACTGATCCGGTGTATAAGTCAATGGAGATTTTGCCGGTTGGGCCGGTGGTGATCATTGACACAGCCGGCATAGACGATTTGGGTGAACTGGGTGAGTTGAGGGTAAAAAAGACATTTGAAGTGCTTGATAAAGCGGATTTAATGCTCCTGGTTGTGGATCCCGGGCAGGACACGGGAGATTATGAGTCAAGCCTTGTCGGCAAAGCTAAGGAACAGGGCGTGCCGGTGATCGGGGTATTGAACAAGGTTGACCTGAACCCTGGGTTAACGCCGGAAGAGTTAAGCGAAAGGCTGGGTGTCCGGGTGGTGCCGGTTAGCGCGGTGACCCGGCAGGGTATTGAAGATCTGAAAAAAGAAATAATCAAGTCAGCGCCCAAGGAATGGGCTTCCCCGACGATTGTCGGCGATTTGATCAACCCTGGCGACACCGTGGTTTTAGTAGTGCCGATTGACTTGGCGGCTCCCAAAGGCAGGCTGATTCTCCCCCAGGTGCAGACCATCCGGGACATCCTCGACAACGACGCCTGCGCCATGGTGGTTAAAGAGCGGGAATTAAAGCAGGCGCTCCAGGACCTGAACCGTAAGCCCAGGCTGGTGGTCACCGATTCACAGGCCTTTTTGAAGGTGGACGCCGACACCCCCGGGGATATCATGCTGACCTCTTTTTCCATTCTGTTTGCCCGCCATAAGGGCAACCTTGAGGCGCTGGTATCCGGGGTGCGGGCGGTGGACCGCTTGAAACCGGGAGACCGGGTCCTGATTGCGGAAGCTTGCACTCATCACCGTGTGGCCGACGATATCGGCACTGTGAAGATTCCCCGCTGGCTGCGCCAACGGGTGGGCGGCGAGCTTCATTTTGAGTGGGCCAGCGGGATCGAAATGCCGGCGAATTTAAACCGGTATCAGCTAATCGTCCATTGCGGCGCGTGTATGATTAACCGCAAGCAGATGCTGCACAGAATAGCGGAAGCAGTTGGAGCAGGGGTGCCCATAGTAAATTACGGCGTGTTAATCGCTTACCTGCACGGCATATTAAAACGGGCGCTGACTCCTTTCCCTTCCGCCGGCCGGTTGTTGGAAAGGTAGCAGGACGAACATGCGCCGCGTTATATGTCCGAAGGTCGAGGAGTGGATTGGATGAGAGCGGAATTTATTGAAGCGTTGGGAAAAGCCGCTGATTTGCAGGAGTTGTCGAAAGAAGAGCTGGTTGTTCTGATTGACGCGGATAAGGAAGAAAGCGCCGCTCTTTTTAGCCTTGCCGATCAGGTCCGCCAACAATTTATGGGCGATGAGGTACACATCAGGGGTATCATTGAATTCTCCAACCATTGTACGAAAAATTGTCTTTATTGCGGTTTGCGGCGTGATAACCGGCAACTTTCCAGGTACAGGATGACTATAAGCGAGATATTGGAGAGCGCCCATAAGGCCGCCGGATTGGGCTGCCGGACCATTGTGCTCCAATCCGGCGAAGACAGCTATTATACGGCGGATATCCTTGCCGATACTGTATATTTATTAAAAAAAGAGATGGATGTTGCGGTTACGCTTTCTATTGGTGACCGGCTGCGGGAAGAGTACCAAAAAATGCGTGAGGCAGGCGCCGACCGCTATTTGCTCAAGCACGAAACTTGCGATGCGGAACTCTTCGCCGGCCTGCGGCCGGGCACCAGCCTGGCGGATCGGGTAAATAGGCTTAAATGGCTTGGTGAGTTGGGATTTCAGGTCGGCTCCGGGAACATGGTCGGATTGCCCGGACAGACTGTGGAAACTTTAGCCGGAGACATCCTTTTGATGCGCGAGACGGGGGTGGAAATGGCCGGAATCGGGCCGTTTGTTCCAAACAGTCAAACTCCCCTGGGAGAATGCCCCGGCGGGACACTGGCGCTGACATTAAAAACACTGGCCGCCGCCCGGCTCGCGCTGCCCCGTGCGCACATGCCCGCCACCACGGCCACCGGTACAATTGACCGGCGCGGCAGGGATAAGGCGTTGCGGTGCGGGGCGAACGTGATTATGCCGAATATGACCCCTCCCGCGTACCGGGCAAGCTACCAAATATACCCCGGCAAAACCGGGTTGTCCGACACCCCGGAAGAAAGCTACGCCAGGGCAATGAAAATAGTGGAAAACGCGGGCCGCCGGGTGGGTACGGGTTACGGGCATTCTCCAGACTATTGCACAATATAAACTTTACCTGTTACAAAAAATTAAGGAGTGATTAATTTGGCGATATCAAAGGCTGATTTTATCGATGACGCTCTTATTGTCAGGTTGTTGAATGAAGCTCGAAACGTTCCCCGCGAGGCGGCGCAGCGAATCATAAAAAAAGCGGGAGACGCTAAAGGTCTGGCGCCTGAGGAAGCGGCGGTGTTGCTGCAGGTGGATGACCCTGACTTGCTGGCTGAAATATACCGCGTCGCGAGCAAGATAAAAGAAAATATTTACGGGCGGCGCCTGGTCTTTTTCGCGCCTCTTTATATCAGCAACTACTGTGTCAATAACTGTGTCTACTGCGGTTACCGGCGGGACAATAATTTCCGGCGTCACAGACTTTCCCGGCAGGAGATTATTCAGGAAGTCAAGGTGTTGGAGGACATGGGCCACAAGCGCCTGGCTGTGGAATGCGGTGAAGACCCGGTTAATTGCCCGATAGATTATGTGTTGGAATCTATCGATACTATTTATTCAGTTAAAGAAAAAAGAGGCAGCATCAGGCGGGTTAACGTGAATATTGCCGCCACCACCGTTGAAAACTATAAACTTCTCAAGGAAGCGAAAATCGGCACCTATATCCTGTTTCAAGAGACTTACCACCGGCCCACCTACGCTGCGGCGCACCCTTCCGGCCACAAGTCCGGCTACGACTGGCACACCTGCGCGATGGACCGGGCGATGGAAGGCGGTATAGATGATGTCGGTTTAGGGGTATTATTCGGCCTGTACGATTACAAGTATGAAGTGATGGCAATCCTGCTGCATGCTTTGCACCTGGAGGAAGTCTGCGGCGTCGGCCCGCATACGATTTCAGTGCCGCGCCTGAAGCCGGCGGCGGGCATGGACCTGAACTCCTTCCCCTACCTGGTGCCGGACGCTGACTTTAAGAAAGTAGTCGCGATCATCCGGCTGGCGGTGCCTTATACGGGAATGCTCATTTCCACCAGGGAACGCCCGGTATTTCGGGATGAGCTTCTCTCCGTGGGCATTTCCCAGCTCAGCGCCGGTTCCAGCACCGGCGTCGGCGGGTATTGCAAGGATAAAATGGGCATAAGTGAAGGGGACGAAGCTCCCCAATTCAAACTTGAAGATCTGCGCAGTCTGGATGAAGTTGTCCGCAGCGTTTGCCGTTCCGGTTATATTCCGAGCTTCTGCACTGCTTGCTACCGGAGCGGCCGGACTGGTGACCGCTTTATGCCGCTAGCAAAGAGCGGGGAAATTCAAAACGTCTGTCAGCCCAATGCCATTCTAACCTTCAAAGAATTTTTGCTGGATTATGCTTCGCCTGAAACAAGGCAAGTGGGCGAGGAAACAATAGCCAGGCATCTTGAGCTTGTTGGCAGGCAAGCGGTAGCGCGGGAGGTGGAACGCAGGCTGGAGCAAATTACTGGTGGGGCAAGGGACCTGTACTTTTAAGAAAAACAAGTAGTCAGTATTCAGTAGTCAGTATAAAATGATTATTTCCTTTACTTGCGATTTCAATAAACAAGTCAATCGCCGCCTTTGCAGCGGCGCTAGTCCGGTCCGAAACAAGCTGAGGTGCTGTCGGCGCGGAATTAATTGGGGACATTCCTTCCCTGATTTCCCAAAAAACTTTCGTTTTTAGTTTAACCAAGGAAGGTGTGTCCCCTTTCCTCTGAGTGAACGGTGATAACGCTGTGCCTAGATAATAGTTACTGTTTATCGTCCCAAAATATTCTGGCTACTGACTACTGGCTGTTGAACAGCAGCCAAAAAAAACAGGCTTTGCCGTTAGGCTAGGCCTGGGGTAGCCGCTTCGAGTTTTTGCCTGGTTCTATGATTCCATTTGTTTCGCCAGGAAACCGGCAGCGGTTTCAGCAAGTTTGGTTTCCAGATTGCCCATTTGTACGTCTGGTTCCTTGGTTGCGAGAATTACCGCGCCAACTGCGTCACCTGATGCTATTATGGGCGCGATTATCGCTGAGTTGTAATTAATATCTTCATCGGAAGTTAAGTAACAAGGTTCATTGAATACAGCCATTTTTCTCTCTGCCATTACGTTTTCCACGATATTGCCGATCTGTTTGTTCATAAGCTGCTTTTTCGGGGCGCCCGCCACTGCGATGATCGAGTCTTTGTCTGCGATGCAAGAGATATGGCCCAGAGTTTCATTAAGGGAATCAGCATATTCTGTGGCAAACTCGCCTAATTCGCCAATGGGCGAGTATTTCTTTAAGATTACCTCACCTTCCCTGTCGGTGAAAATCTCGAGGGGATCTCCTTCTCTAATCCGCATCGTCCGCCTGATTTCCTTTGGGATTACCACCCTGCCCAGATCATCGATTCGGCGCACGATTCCAGTTGCCTTCATCTTCTTTCACCCCCTTTTTTAGATTTATTATACGCAAGCGAAAGATTAATTAATCAAGTTAGGAAAAAAAATCTTTATTCAAAATATCAGCCGCTACGGCAGGAATAATGAGTTTAGTAAGAAAAATCGGCAAAATGACCATGGGGACATTATGATATGCAAATTATGGCAAGAAATATTTTGCAATTTTTTTCTCAAATGGAAGGATCCCTTTTGATATTGTAGAATTTTATGACATAAAGTCTAAATTCCGGCTGATGGTTTACATGGTAAAGAGTTCTAACCATAATTGCGATATCTCAAATGAGGGAGGTGATAAATAGTTCAATACGGGATGAGCTCACAGAGAGATAAAGGATTCGGAAAAGGGGAGGCGTCAAGCAAGTATGACTATTCGTCTTAAACTGGTATTAATGGTTTCACTCGTACTGATACTGCTTGTAACAATTATTGGCGTGTATTCTGTTAAATCAATGAACAACCGCTTAATTGAGTCAGCCCAGTTAAAATTAAAGTCTGATCTGAATATGGGTAGCGCCTTACTCGACCAGCGGTATCCCGGGCCTTGGTCGATCAAGGATGATCAGATCTATAAAGGCGAGACAAAAATGAATGAGAATTATGAAATGGTTGATCTGATCGGCAGCTATACCAGTGATACTGTAACTATTTTCCAGGGTGACAAAAGAGTGGCCACAAACGTAAAAACGCCTGAGGGACAGCGGGCGATCGGTACCAGTGTCGCCGGAGAAGTAGCCCAGGCAGTGCTGAAGGATGGCAAGACTTATATAGGCAAAGCCCAGGTGGTGGGAACATGGAACCAAACCGCCTATGAGCCGATCAAAGACGGGCAGGGAAAAATAATCGGCATTTTTTACGTTGGGGTGCCAAACAGTCTTTACGACCAGACGGTCGAAAAGTTCGCTTTCAGCATTCTCTTTGCGGGGATAGTTGGACTAATATTAAGTTTGGCGATTTGTTATTTCACGCTACAACAAATTTTTGCAAAACCTCTTACCCGGTTTATTGAATTTACAGAAAAAATCTCTGAAGGTGACCTTACCAAAGAGCTCGATTACAAATCTAATGATGAACTTGGGAAGATGGCGCAATCGTTTAACTATATGGTCAGCAGCTTAAAAGAGCTGATCAAGCACACCGTCACGAGTAGTGGAGTAATAGCCAACTCAACAGAGCAGTTGGTTGCCCAGGCTGAGGAGACATCCGCCGGAGCTAGCGAAACGGCAGCATCAATCAGCCAAATGGTAACGACGGTTGGTCAAGTGTCGGACAACACTCAATTGGTTTCTGAAGCGTCGGAGAAAGCTAACAACTATGCGAAAAGCGGCAAGGATAAAATTGATTCTGCCATTACACAGATGAATACGATTAGTGAATTCACGGCTCTTACCGCTGATACAATCGAGGATTTAGCCAAAAATACTGAAAAGATTACCCAGATTGCTGAGTTGATTACCCAGATTTCCGGTCAGACAAATTTGCTGGCTTTAAACGCGGCTATTGAAGCGGCGCGCGCGGGCGAACATGGCCAGGGATTTTCGGTTGTAGCCGAAGAGGTGAGAAGACTGGCTGAACAATCCTCGGAAGCCGCCAACGAAATTAACGAAATCACCCGCATGATCCGGGGTAAAGCGGAAAATGCGGTTCAGATGATGGCCGACAGCCAGCACAAGGTGCGTGACGGTTCTTTAACCGTACAAGAAGCCGGTACGGAGTTCACCCGGATTTATGATGTTGTCTATGAACTGCATTCCCGGTTTCAGGAGGTTTCGGAAGCTGCCATGCAGATGTCCACGGGGATCGGTCAAGTTGTGGGCACAACCGATAGGCAAACGTCGGCAATGGACGAAGTGTCAAATACCGCTCAGGACCTGGCCGGGTTGGTTCATAAGCTGGAAGAGGTTACCAGGCGGTTTAGGGTATAAATTGAATACTGAGTCCCTGAATAATAAAGTTTATTGGTTTTAATTGAAAGCCGGACTTGATAAAATAGAATGAGTCCGGCTTTTGCTAATGATGATGCTAATAATGATTATTGCGGCGTTAACTTATCTCAGTCTCAGGTAAGTAAGCGAATGGAGGGCTATGCTTTGGGAAGTGGCAGCTTAACTTTTGTACATGCCGCAGACTTGCATCTGGACAGCCAGTTTAAAGGCTTGGAACGGGCTGTGTCCGGCGACGGGAGGATGCCTGATTGTGTTTTACGCCGGTTGAGAAACAGTTCCTTTGACGCTTTTAGCAATATCGTGGATCTGTGCATTGATAAAAAAGTTGATTTTTTACTGTTGGCAGGAGATATTTACGATGTCGCCGATAAAAGCTTGCGCGCTCAACTCAGGTTCAGAGATGGTCTGGCCAGGCTGGCCGACGCCGGCATACCGGCCTTTGTTGTTCATGGCAACCATGATCATTGCTCCGGGTGGCGGGCGGAAATTAAGCTGCCTGATACTGTTCATATTTTTTCCGATAAAGATGTGGAGTCAAGACCGGTGGTCCGGGACGGGCGGGAGATTGCCAGCGTATCCGGCATCAGCTATCCCGGGCGGGCCGTGGTTGAGAATTATTCCAGCCGCTTCGCGCGCGGCGCCGGGACTCCCTTTGCGATTGCTCTGTTGCACTGCAATGTCGGTGGTATTGAAGGGCACGAAAATTACGCTCCATGCAGGTTGGACGACCTTCTCCGGAAAGGTTTCGACTACTGGGCGCTGGGACATGTTCATAACCGGGCGATTCTCAACCCGGCCGGGCCTTGTGTTGCTTACCCCGGGTGCCCGCAGGGCAGACACCCGCGGGAAACCGGAGAAAAAGGCTGTTTGCTGGTTCGTGTGACGGAAAACAGTGATGTGGCGGTTGAATTTTTCTCTACAGCCCCGGTCAGGTGGGAATCAGTGGCTGTATCTATTGAGGGAATTGCTGATGATCTGACTTTGTTGGAAAATATAGAGGACAAGCTGTTCCGCTTTAGGGCGGCTGCGGGTGGGAAACCAATCGTGGCGCGTGTATTGTTAAACGGGCGGGGATCTCTTCATAAGAACCTGGTCCGCGCTTCATACGCTGAAAACCTGGTTCAGGAGTTGAGAAGCCGGCTGCCCGCGGCAGAGGAAGACTTTTTGTGGCTTGATTCGGTGCGGGTTGCCACCAGCGCGGAGGTGGACAAAAATGAACTGGCCGATACCGATACCTTGCTGGGCGATTTCCTGAGCCTGGTTAAGAAAGGGCGGGTTAACCAGGATTTAAAAGCGGAGCTGCGCAAAACGCTGGCTGCTTTGATTGAGCACCCCCGGGCGGGGCGGTATCTGACTGTGCCGGATGATGATGAATTGGGGGAATTGCTTGAAGCGGCCGGGGATTTAGCGGTGGATTTGCTCTGGGACGGTGAAGAATAGTGCGCCTGGCTGAATTGATGGCGGACGGGTTTGGCATCCTGCACGATTTGCACTTGCGGCGGGAAGATCTGGACAAAAACATCACGATAATATACGGGATGAATGAAGCCGGCAAATCTACCTTGATGGAATTTATCCGGGTGATGCTTTTTGGATTCAAGGTTAAAGGCGGGCGTGTTTGGGAGCCGTTGCGGGGCGGCAGCCCGGGCGGTTTTCTCGTTTTCGCGGACGAAAACGGGGAGTCTATCAAGGTCGAGCGGAGGCTGCGCGGCAGACGGGGGAAGGTTGTCGTGACACTGCCGGGCGGTGCGGCGGGGGATGAGACGTTCCTGGCGGACAGGATTCTTCGGGGCATTACGCCGCTGGTGTTCCGTAATGTGTTTGGCTTTGACGTGGAAGAAATGCGCCGTTTGAAAGAACTGGAAGCCGGAGAGGTAAGTGCCCATGTGTACGGCGCCGGCGCCGGACTGCGGGCGGGCCGGCTCACGGCCGGGACAAACCGCTTGCATGAGGAATTGAACGACCTGTTCAAGCCTGCCGGGACGAAGCCCGCCATCAATCAATTGATCAAGGAATTGGAGAATGTCGAAGCAGTTGTCCGCCTGCTACAGAAGGAACCGGAACAGTATGATCGGTTGAAGCAGGAAGCATTGTCTTTACGGGCGGACAGGGAAAGATTGGAGCAGGCAAGAAGGGATGCGGAGTCGCGCAAACGGCGTTTGGAAGCGGTAATCATAGCGAGGGAAAGCTGGTTGCGCCTGAAAGAAGCCCGTTTGCAGCTTGCTAATTTGCCTCACGTATCTTCTTTTCCGGAACCCGGTGTGGAAAGACTGCAGGCTCTTGAGGATAAAGCGCGGGACCTCGTTCTTGCCCGAACTGACACGGACATGCTGGCAAACCAGTTGCAAAGGCGTATGGATAACACTTTGGTTGAATATTCGCTGCTTGAATATTCCGCTGAAATTAAAGCCCTGGAAAATGAACGCGGCCTCCAGTTGGAAAGGCTGCGGCGGTTGCCGGAACAGGTTGCTGAGGTTAAACATGCAAGGGAAGAATACCATAAGCAAATATACAAACTGGGCAATGAATATGATCAGACGCGGCTGGCATCAATAGATACTTCTTTGTCCGCCAGGAAAATAGTTGAAGGTTATAAACAGAAGTTTACTGCAGGGGAAAGCCGGCGCGAAAACCTCAGGGGTGAGATTGCCCGTTTAAAGAACAACGCCGGAGATAAAGAATGGATATTCCGGAACGCCACGGCTGAACTGGCTGCGCACAAAATCCCGGTTCCGCCTGTGGACCAGCCGCCGGCCGGCCGTGAACAGGCGCTGGATGTTCTTGAAAGTGGAATGAGGCGACTCTTTCAGATAAGAGCCGGCCTTGAGTCGTTGCGCGTCCGTCTCGCGGAACTGGAACAGCAGAAAAGGAATGCGGAAAGTGAGCTTGATACGCTGCAATCCCGGCTTTTGCCTCGCTGGCTGCAGATTGTTATGCCGGTAGTCCTAGCGGTGTCTATTACCGCCGCCTTTTTCGGCGGGATAATCTCAGGTTTTCTGACACTGGCCGCGGGGGTCGCGTTTTGGGCAACGGTGATGCTGGCCGGGCGTCATGCGGCTGTATTAATGGAAGCGCGCCGCACCAGGCTGGAGGAAAATCTTTTAAATATCAGTCAGCGCATTAACGGTACGGCCGGCGAGATAGAACAGCTTTCACGCCGGGAAAACGAACTGGCTGAGGAGTTGAAAGCAGCGGCCATGACCGCGGTGGGCAAGCCGGTGGTAGCGGAAGAAGAAATCGCCGCCGCCCGGCGGGCGCTGGAGGAAGAAAAACTGGCTCTGGCGCGGGCGGAGGACCTCAAACGCGTTGTGGCACAGGCAAAGAATAATTTAGACATGGAATTGCAGAGACTGTCCGGTGCTGCTAAGGAGCTTGAACAGGCGGACAGGACTCTGGCTAACCTTGGCGGAGAGTGGCTTGACTGGCTGAAAGAACATGGTTTGCCGCAGGGCCTTACCCCCTCCGGAGCCCTGGTGTTCTTTGACGCTTGTGAAGAAGCGGAAAAGAGTTATATTATATGGCAGAAGTCTCTAGCGTTGGAGAAAGAAACGCGGCAACAGAGCGAAGCATTTTTAACAAGGCTGAACAACTTGCTTGCCAATGTCGGATACGACGCTGTTACTATGGAAACAGCCTGTGACAGGACAATCAGGCTGGGTGAATTGTTGTCGGAAACCGCCAAGCTGGCTGAAGGAAAAGAACACTTACAGGCGGAGCTGGATGGGTTGCGCGAGCAAAAACTACGGCAGGAGAACGCTTTGCACACCTTGCAAAAAGAATTCGAAGCTTTACTGGCTGCGGGCGGTGCGATTGACGCGGAGGATTTCCGCCGCCGGGCGTTTTATTACAATGAAGGAAAGCGGCTGGCGAGGGAAGCTCAAACCTTTGAACGGGATTTAAAGATCATTGCCGGTTTGCCCGGGGAAAGCGCTCAACTGGAGCGAGAATTAGAGCAATCTGTAGGAACAGATCATGAGCGGGAACTTGACAGTATTGCAGCCTTGATTGGGGAGTTGGAAAAGAAAATAAAAGAAGCCGGGGAACAAATCGGCAGGGTGGATAACCAGATCGCTTTGCTGGAGAATGGGGAAGAACTGGCCATACGTTTACAGGAGAAAGAAATGTTAATTGCCTCCATGCAGGACAAAGCGCGGGAGTGGCAAGTGCGCGCCCTCTGTTTGCGCCTGTTGAGAATGGCTAAAGAGCGTCATGAGCGTGAACGGCAGCCGGCGGTTTTGCAGAGAGCTTCCGGATATATCAAGCCGATGACCGGTGGGGCGTATACCATGGTAATTGCCCCTGTGGGCCGGGCTGATATGCTGGAGGTGGAGTCGCCGCATGGCGGCAGGGTGGCTGTGGCCGGACTTAGCCGTGGCACGGCGTCACAACTTTATTTTTCAATACGTCTGGCTCTCGCCCGCCAGTACGGCAGTGTAGGCCTGCCGGTTATTCTGGATGATATCTTGGTGGACTTTGACCGCGAAAGGCTCAGGGGCGCGGTGAAAGTGCTCGGGGAATTTAGCCGTGAACGGCAAGTCATATTGTTTACCTGCCATGAGCATATCCTTGAAGCGTTCAACGAATACCCGGATGATTTTGGATTAATCCGGCTGCAAGACGGTGTGAAAATATGAGCCGCGCATGACTTCCAAAGGTTTGAAGACGAGGTTGCCTGTAATGGCAATAACGGACCGGAAATTAATCTGTACCCGGGAAGGTTAGTTTTTATACTGTGAAATTAGTTGTAAAAGGTATATAATTAAGTATCATTCGTATATTACTAATTTTATCAAAATAAATTAAAAAAATTAAAGGGGATGGTTTCAGTTACCATTAAGAAGATAACCAAAGTGCCTTCGACGGTTCTTTTACCAATTCCGACCGTGCTGGTAACATCTGTCGGAAAAAACAGCAAGCCGAATATCATTACTATCGCCTGGACAGGAGTGATGAACTCCGAGCCGCCGGTAGTGTATGTCAGTGTCCGCCCCATAGGAAGACATTCTTACGGGCTGATTAAAGAGTCCGGGGAATATGTGATCAACATTCCTACTGCCGCTCAGGCCAGACTGGTGGACTATTGCGGGACAATATCCGGCAGCGAAGTGGATAAATTCAAGGAAACAGGTTTTACTCCGGTGCCCGCTACCCACGTGAGAGCGCCTCTGATTGCGGAATGCCCGGTTAACCTTGAATGCAAAGTCAAGCAGGTAGTACCGCTGGGCAGCCACGACGTGTTTATCGCTGATGTGCTGGCTGTGCACTATAATGAAGATGTGTTAGATGAAAAAGGACGTCCGGATCCGGATAAAATCAAACCCTATGGTTATTGTCTGAATGAATACCGGCAGATGGCGGGTAAGCTCGGTTCCTTCGGCTATTCGAAAAAAGCGTAAGTTATTTGATAATGTCAGGAGGCTGCGGGTGGAAACCTTAGTTGGCAAGACTCTTTTGAAAATCATTAAAGGTGATATTACCGTCCAGAACACCGAGGCGGTTGTAAATGCGGCAAATTCCGGCCTGCTGGGTGGAGGGGGAGTGGATGGCGCCATCCACCGTGCCGGGGGGCCGGCGATTCTTGAGGAATGTATAAAAATACGCTCCTCGCAGGGAGGTTGCCCCACAGGCCAGGCCGTGCTTACTGGCGGCGGGAATCTAAAAGCCCGTTACGTGATTCATACTGTCGGCCCGATCTGGCATGGCGGAAATAACAACGAAGATGAGCTTCTCCGCGACGCCTACCTGAACAGCCTGACCCTGGCTAAGAAGCACGGAATACGCTCTGTTTCCTTCCCTTCCATCAGCACGGGGGCATATCGTTTTCCAGTTGGCCGGGCGGCGGGGATTGCCCTGCGGACAGTGCGTGATTTTATAAACATGGATAAAAATTTTGAAGAGATACGTTTTATACTGTATACTGAGCAACTGCTGAAGGAGTTTGAACTGGCTTGGAATAAAATGGAGCATGATGAGTGACAAAGAGCCGGAACCAATTAAAACTGGCTCTTTTTTATAATAACCATGTAATATTGTATACCGTATATTATGCTTAGGAGTATATTCCCTGACGGGTCGCATTGAAAGAAGATAATTGGTTATCGTAAAGGTAAGTTGGAGGATTAAGGGGGAAACATGAATACATTGCAAAAGACACCTCTGTACGAAACCCACCGCCGCAGCGGCGGCAAAATAGTCGAGTTTGCCGGGTGGGCGCTGCCGGTGCAGTACAACAGCATTCTGGAGGAACACGAAGCGGTGCGTTCCCGGGCCGGCCTATTTGATGTGTCCCATATGGGCAAAGTGACGGTCAGGGGAAAAGGAGCTTTTGACTTTCTCCAAAGAATCACCACCGGGGACATCGGGGTTCTGGTGGATGGGCAGGCGATTTATTGCCTGATGTGCTATCCGGATGGCGGCGTGGTGGATGACATTCTGGTGTACCGGTTTGGACCCGGAGATTTCTTTCTCGTGTTTAACGCCGCCAATACTGAAAAGGATTATAACTGGCTGAAGCAAAATAATACGGATGGGGTAGATATAGTAAATGTTTCCGAAAAATTTGCTCAATTAGCCCTGCAAGGCCCCCTGGCCGAAAAGATTTTGCAAGCTTTGACTGATACTGATCTGCAAGGTTTAAGGTTTTTCCGTATGCAGTGTGACGTGAAAATCGCGGGAGCCAAGTGTATGGTTTCGCGAACAGGCTATACAGGTGAGGACGGTTTTGAAATATATACAAGTCCTGACAGCGCGCCGGCTTTATGGGATGCCATATTGGAAGCGGGGAAGCCTTACGGTGTTGTTCCGGCCGGCCTGGGCGCCAGGGACTCGCTGCGCCTGGAAGCCTGCCTGCCTCTTTACGGGCACGAGTTGTCACCGGATATTACACCTGTCGAAGCGGGGCTGGGGAAGTTTCTCAGATTTGAAAAGCAAGATTTCATCGGTCGCGCCGCTCTCGCCGCCTGTTTGTCCAAAGGGGCGGCCAGAAAGATGGTTGGTTTTGAAATGGAAGAACGGGGCGTGCCCAGAGCAAACTATCCGGTTGAATCCGGAGGCAAAGAGATTGGTTTTGTTACCTCCGGCGGTTACTCGCCGACCTTGAAGAAAAACATTGGATTAGCGCTTATTGAAACGGCCTGCGCCGGACAAGGCGATAAAATTGACGTGGTGATCAGGGGCAAAAGGCTTAAGGCGGTAATCGTCCCTATCCCGTTTTATAAAAAACATTATAAAAAAAAATAGGGAGGATATAAGCATGAACATCCCGGCTGATCTGAAATACTCCAGTGAGCATGAGTGGGTCAGGGCGGAAGGAGACGAGGCGTCAATCGGTATTACCGACTATGCGCAGCACGCTCTGGGTGATATTGTTTTTGTCGAATTGCCCGAGGTTGGGGAAGAAGTCGGCGCGGGCGAGGCACTCGCGGTGGTTGAGTCGGTCAAAGCCGCTTCGGACGTCTATTCCCCGGTAAGCGGCAAAATCGCAAAGGTCAACGAGCGCCTTTTCGCGTCACCGGAACTGGTTAACAGCGACCCCTACGGGAGTTGGTTTGTGGTAGTGTCGATGTCCGATCCGGGCGAGTTGGACACCCTGCTTTCCCCGGAGGAGTATGTCAAGTTATGCGAGGAGGAATGATCGGTGTACCCGTATCTTCCCGTTACCAGCGAAGAACGCCGGCGAATGCTGGAGACTGTCGGTGTTGAATCAATAGAGGAATTGTTTGTCGACATACCGTCCGTGGTGCGCTGTAAAGGCCGCTTAAATTTGCCCGGCCCCCTTTCGGAAATGGAAATGGTACGTCATATGAAAGCCCTGGCGGGGAAGAATAAAAATCTGGATGATTATGCCTGTTTTCTCGGCGCGGGAGCGTACGACCATTATGTTCCCAGTATAATCAACCACATCCTCCTGCGCCAGGAGTTTTATACCGCTTATACCCCGTATCAGCCTGAAGTGAGCCAGGGAACCTTGCAGGCTATTTTTGAATACCAGACCATGATCTGCGAATTAACCGGGATGGAGGTATCCAACGCTTCTGTGTATGACGGAGCCAGCGCCCTGGCCGAGGCCGTGGCCATGGCCTGCCAGGCCACCCGGCGTGGTGAGGTCATGCTTTCCCGGACGGTTCACCCTGAAGCCCGGGAAGTGGTCAAAACCTATTCCCGCTTCAGCGGCGTCAGTATCAAAGAGTTGGGTTGTCAAAACGGCCTTACCGGGCTAAGAGAGGCTGAAGAGCGGATTAATGACCAAATAAGCGCAATTGTGGTGCAAAACCCGAACTATTTCGGGGCGCTGGAAGATCTGACCAAGTTCGCTGAGCTGGCACACCGGCATAAAGCTCTGCTGATTGTCAGCGCCGACCCGATTGCGCTTGGCTTATTGAAGCCCCCCGGTGAGACCGGGGCGGACATCGTGGTGGGAGAAGGACAGACGCTGGGCAATTCATTAAGCTTCGGCGGGCCGTATTTCGGCTTTATGGCCACTACTGAGAAGCTGATGCGCCGGCTGCCCGGCCGGATTGTCGGCCAAACTACCGACAGCGAGGGCAACCGGGGTTTTATCCTGACTTTGCAGGCCAGGGAGCAGCACATCAGGCGGGAAAAAGCCACCTCCAATATTTGTTCCAACCAGGCCTTGTGCGCTCTGGCCGCCACCGTGTATTTAACCGTACTGGGGAAAAAAGGACTCCGGCGAGTCGCCGAGCTATGTTTGCAAAAGGCCCATTATACTTACCGCAGTTTGCTGGAAACCGGCAAGTTTGCTCCAACCTTCACCGCCCCGTTCTTTAAAGAGTTCGCCGTAACCAGTCAAGAAGACACCGCTGTAGTGAATGCCCGCCTGATGGAAAACAAGATTATCGGGGGTTATCCTTTAGACCGAGATTATCCTGAGCTAAAAAATTCACTTTTAGTTGCCGTGACTGAAAGCAGGACCAGGGACGAGATAGACCGGCTGGTTAAATATAGCGTGATAACAAAGTGAAATAAAATATGGAGGTACAGTGCTTGAATTTACCTTGTAGGTGGCGATACACTGTGTTCAGGAGTCAGAAGTCAGGAGTCAGGATAAAAGAATGGTTAATTGTCGTCCAATATTCTGAATTCTGACTCCTGAATTCTGAATACTTGAATAGTACTTGAATAGTAATGGAGTGAAGATTGTGATGGAACTTATCTTTGAACAAAGCGTTCCGGGCCGGACCGGCATCTCCCTGCCTGCCATAGATGTTCCTGAAGAGGAAATAGAAAGCTTGATTCCCGCCGAGTACCTGCGACAAGAGCCGCCCGGCCTGCCGGAGGTCAGCGAGGTGGAGGCG
Source organism: Pelotomaculum isophthalicicum JI (assembly GCF_029478095.1). NCBI lineage: Bacteria > Bacillati > Bacillota > Clostridia > Eubacteriales > Desulfotomaculaceae > Pelotomaculum > Pelotomaculum isophthalicicum. Next base: position 62,074 of record NZ_JAKOAV010000014.1, read on the forward strand.
GCGCGTCATTTTACCCGGCTGTCCCGGCGCAACTTCGGGGTTGACACTGGTTTTTACCCGCTTGGTTCCTGTACGATGAAATATAATCCCAAGGTCAATGAGGATATGGCGCGCCTGAACGGATTTGCCCGGATTCACCCTTATCAAAGCGCGGATACGGTTCAGGGCTGTCTGGAATTGCTTTACCATATGGACCGTTGTCTTTCTGAACTCACCGGAATGGCCCGGGTGTCCCTGCAACCCGCGGCCGGCGCCCATGGTGAACTGACCGGCCTGATGATGATTAAAGCTTACCACGAAAACCGGGGCGAGGGTCACCGTAAAAAGATTATTGTACCTGATTCCTCTCACGGCACTAATCCCGCTTCGGCTCAGATGGCCGGCCTGGAGATTGTTGAAATAAAATCCGGCAAGAACGGCCGCGTGGATCTGGAAGAACTGAGGAAAACTGTTGATGGTCAGGTTGCCGGGATCATGCTGACCAACCCCAATACCCTTGGCATTTTTGAATCTGATATTAGAGAAATAGCCGATATCGTCCACAGCGCGGGCGGCCTGCTCTATAACGACGGGGCCAACGCCAACGCCATACTGGGGATATCGACCCCGGGCGACATGGGTTTTGACGTTGTTCACCTGAATTTGCATAAAAGCTTTGCCGCGCCACATGGCGGGGGCGGCCCAGGCTCCGGCCCGGTGGGAGTGAAAGAGCGCCTGACGCCTTTCCTGCCCAAGCCTCTCGTGGAAATAAAGGAGGACGGCAGCTATTATCTGGAGTACAACCGCCCTTTGTCTATCGGAAAGGTCAAATCTTATTACGGGAATTTTGGAGTAGTGGTCAAAGCCTACGCCTATATCCTGGCCATGGGGCCGGAAGGTTTGCGGCGGGTGGCGGAAGACGCCGTGCTGAACGCCAACTTTTTGATGAAGAAGCTCAAGGAATATTATGATCTTCCCTATGATCAGGTTTGCAAGCATGAGTTTGTGCTGTCAGGCGCCCGGCAGAAAGAAAAGGGTGTGAATACCGAGGACATTGCCAAAAGGCTGCTGGATTATGGCTATCATCCGCCGACCGTTTACTTCCCTTTAATCGTTAAGGAGGCGTTAATGATTGAACCGACGGAAACGGAAAATCTGGAAACCCTGGAGAGATTTATCGATGCCATGATCCGGATTGCCACGGAAGTCGAGCAAGAGCCGGAAAAGGTCAGGCTTGCCCCGCATACTACCGTGGTCGGGCGGCTGGATGCGGTGAAAGCGGCCCGCAAGCCGGCTTTAATATGGAAATCATAAGAAGTCAGCGCCGCCTTGCGCGAGGGCTTTAGCAGCGCATTGGGAATTGAATTGGAGCCGGCACGGCTAACGTCTGAGGAGGCGCGCCTTGCAAGGGAACTGGCAGACGCAAAATACAAATCGCAGGAATGGAATAATAAATATTAACCGGTGCCGCTTAAATTCGAATCGCGTATTAGAACACCAACTAACGGTTGATTTAATATAATTATATATATACCAGTAAAGGTGTGGTTGCATTGACATTGCCGCCTACGGAAGAGATCCAGCATGACCTTTTGTTGACTATTATAGTGGCTTTATTTATTCTTTTCTCAACAGGGATCGCGGGACCTTCAAGAGTGCCCCCGGCTTAAGCAGGGACGCAACCAGATGTTGGCCGTTCTTATATAGGATATAAGAATCGCAATAGCACCCGGGGGTCCGGTCGTTTCCTCGCCATAAAGTAGGCCGTTAAAGGGGATTTTTTCATGCTATCAAACAACGATCTTAATATATTGAAGGAACAGATCATGGCTCAACTGGGACAGGAAACACCTTTTTCAACTAAAAATGCCAAGAAAACTGACATTTGTAATAATGGGAATAATAAAAATGCGAATAACATGCTTCTTAATCTCACACCGCAAAAGATTTTGGTGATTGCCGGGCTCTTAGGGGGCGCGTTAGAGGTAAAGTATGTTTTAGTGGACAGGGATCAAATAATTAACGTTCTCCTGGATGGTTCGTTAAAGCGAAAGACCAAATTAGATAAAATGCTGGATGAAATCGGAGCAATGCCCTTTGATGACGTATTAAGGGCTGTGTTGGGGAGAGTATAATAATAAGTTATCCCATATGTTTTTCGCCGTAAAACCGCGATCCTTTGATGCGTTAGGAAATGCGGTTTTATAGTTTTACGGTGATAATTAATCTGATAATGACTCATACTTTGCGCGGGGGGTTTTACTATAAACCGGACGGAAGGGATATCCCAGGCTGATATTATTTACTTCATTCTGATTGACCGGTTCTGTGGCAGTGGGGTGTTTTGCGGCAGTTCAGCCGGTCCGGAGCAGTACCACGGAGGGAATTTCGCCGGGATCATGGAAAAGATCCCTTATTTAAAGCATCTCGGCGTTACAGCTTTGTGGATCACCCCGGTCTATCTGGGTATCGGCGGCATCCACGGCGCGGCGGGGCTGACTGAAGGCTACCATGGTTACTGGCCGCTTGATTTTGAACGGATCGATACGCATCTTATTCCTGATACAGTGGATAACGGCAGGGATAAATTGAAAATGCTGGTCGAGCAGTTGCATGATAACGGGATTAAAATTATCCTCGACGTAATTGTCAGCCATACCGGATACCATAATGAGAATTACCATAATTATCCCCACCGCCTGCCCGCGCACTGGTTTAAAAAACATCAGGACGACTTGCCCTTCGGCCTGCCGGCCCTTGATCACGGGCAGGCCGATGTCAGGGATTATTTTGTGAACAATATTATCGACTGGATTGAAGATACGGGAATAGACGCCATCAGGCTGGATTCAGCCAGACATATAGACCAGACTTTCTGGTACTATTTTAAGGCGTATGTGCGGGGGAAATACCGGAATATTTTTTTTCTGGGCGAAGTGCTGGATTTTGATGCTGATTCCGTGTCGAAATACCAGAGGGAACATGATTTTGACTCTCTTTTTGATTTCCCCTTGTGTGGCAATATTATTGATGTGATGATCCGGAACGAAGATAATAAGCCGCCGGAGCACCGTAAGGGTATGTGCGCCATAGCCGGGCCGCGCGGCGCTGCCGCCCCTGAAACGCCCGGGGTGCTGGATACCGACTGGAAATATAATAATGCCAACCGTCTGGTCACACTTGTGGATAACCACGATTTGGAGAAAAGAGTAATGAGCTGGGCGGTGAATTATTCTAACGGAGACAGAAGCGAGGCGGCGAATCTGGTTGTTTATGTTTTATCATTTTTGTTGACCACCAGGGGTATACCTCAGGTATATTACGGCACGGAAATCGGCCTGGAGGGTGACCGCTGTGCGGGTGGGGACGCTCGCCTGCGCATGGATATGCCATGGGAGAAAATCGACCCGTCAACATTGGAGCCTTTTCCTGGTTATTCTGTGGAAAGTTTTATTTACCGCAGCTTGCGCAAATTAATCAGGCTTCGCCGGGAAAACGAAGCACTTCAATACGGCTATCTATTCACCCTTTACTCCAGCTTTGACGTTTATGTTTACATGAGGGAGTTCCGCGGGAATACCATCATCGTGGGCTTGAACAACAGCCGGACTGATCGGTCCGTTAGGATAGATATTGCCGTAAACCTGAATGTACCTGGCCGGATTAAGAAAAATTTTGCCGACCGCCGGATCATGGTAAATCTCATGGATACTTCTGAGACAGTAGAATACCTTCCTTCCGGTAAATTGGGAATGAACATCAAGGGGAAGCAAGCGCTGATCCTTAAATTAGTCTGACGTCTGTTACCTTGACAAGGACCTTGCTATTTCCTATCATTAATTTGTTAACTTATTAGTATCTTCATACCTACGTTGCCGAGGCTGTGTGGAAACAAAATGATAAAAGAGGCGATATGAATTGGGGCGTTCGTTTGTCTGGAATAAGGTGAAATACCCCAATTGGACAGGTCTTAAACTGTCAGGAATTCTTTATGCCGGTCCGGCTGAGGGTACAATAGTGGTTGTTTGCCATGGCTTTACCGGAAGCAAGGAGGGTGGCGGACGGGCGGTCGCCATGGCGGAGGAATTGGGTTCGCGTGGATACGCCACTCTGCTTTTTGACTTTAGCGGTTGCGGAGACAGCGAAGGTGATTTTGCCGACGTTTGTCTCACACGGCATATAGGGGACGTTAAGTGTTCAGTGGATTTTTGCCGCGGTCTTGGTTTCAACAGGGTTGTCACGGTTGGCCGAAGCTTTGGCGGGACGGCGGCTATTGGCCTGGGTAGGGCTGGCGGCGATGTGGCCGGTGTTTGCACCTGGTCGGCCCCGGGCGCGTTAAGGGAAGTATTCACTCGTTTGCGTGTCCAAGCGGCCGGCGAGGATAGCGATATGATCAGATTGTCGGAAGAAGAGGATGCGTTACGGATAAAAAAGAGTTTTATCACTGATCTGGACAGGTATGATATATTCAGCCGGGCTGCTCTGATTGCGCCTAGTCCGCTGCTGGTTATCCACGGGAGCAATGATCAGGTGGTCCCGGTAGATAACGCCTGGTCGATTTACAAAGCTGCCGGTGATCCGAAAAAAATTCAAATTATCCCTGAAGCCGACCACCAGTTTACCGGAAGTCACCTGAAAGTATGGGAAGTGTTCTTTGAGTGGCTGGCAGAGCACTTTCCAACGAACATGAATTGTAGTTAAATAACTAAAATTTAACAATGAGATTAGCAAAATAACATTATTTAGCCGCTCTGTCGCGTTATAAATGATCTATGATAATCGAATAATAATAAAAGCTGTTGTTCCATAAAAAAGGAGGTTGGGCTAATGAGCAGAAGGCGTGGAGGAGTAATGTCCGAAAGGCTGAAGTATGAATTAGCCGACGAGTTGGGCGTAGGCGGCGTGGTACGCAGGGATGGCGGCTACTTCGGTAATGTTTCTTCGAAAAACTGTGGTAACCTGGTCAGACTTGCGATCGAACGGGCCGAACAAACCATGGCGGGGAACAATGGCTGGAAGTAAAAAGATGCCCTTCAAGGGCATCTTTTTAACATATACCTCTTATCCGTCGTAAAGCCATATAAATATCAATCAAGTTTTTTTTTGACATATTTAATTTTGTTAACTTAAGATTGATTTTGTGTCAAGTTATGATAATATACCAGAGGAAGTAACATTTTCTCCCCGGGAGGAGTCTGGTTATGTTTCAAAAGAAAAAAGACGTTTTTTTTGATAATTTGGTGATGATAGCTAAAAATCTTCAGCTTGCTATTCAGGTTTTCCGCGAAGAAATAACCAAACTGAGCGATGCGGAAGAATTCGCCCTGCAACTCAAAACTGTTGAGGATATGGGGGATCACTATACTCATGAAATTATTCTGGCTTTAAATAGAACCTTCATAACTCCTTTTGAACGTGAAGACATACTGGGGCTTACTTTGAAACTGGATGATGTATTAGATTGCCTGGAAGCGTGCGCTTCCCGCCTGGAGCTTTATAATATCCTCGAAGCAGACGATTATATGATGCTTTTTACGAAAAATATTGAAATGTGCATCCAGGAAATTGTTTACGCGATAAACCACCTGGTGGAAAAAAGGCTTACGGATATGACCAACCATACCCATAAGATTAACGAATTGGAAAATGTGGCGGACGACCTGCTCCGGGATAGTCTGAAAACACTTTTCTCCACTTGTACCGATGCGATTGAGTTAATTAAAAGGAAAGATATATATGGCATGATGGAAGCTGTATCAGATTCCTGCGAGGACGTGGCTAATATTCTTGAAGGTATTATGATGCGGAGTTCTTAAGGGGGGATTAATGTTGGACTCAACAGCAATCCTCATTGGCTTGGTCGTGCTCCTGGCCCTTTCATTTGACTTTATTAACGGTTTTCATGATACAGCCAATTCGATTGCCACGTCAATTTCCACAAAAGCGCTTCCCCCCAGGATTGCTATTTTGCTGTCCGCCGCTATGAACTTGCTCGGAGCGATGCTGTTTACCGGGGTAGCGCAAACCATCGGCGGGAAAATTGCCAATCCAATGCAGCTGGAGCATGGCATGTATATTGTTGCCGCTGCGTTGCTCTCGGGCATTGCCTGGAATTTAATTACCTGGTATTACGGAATACCGAGCAGTTCTTCACATGCCCTAATCGGTTCCCTAACCGGGGCCGTTATCGTCGCCGGCGGGTATCAAGCGGTAAATTATAAAGGTTTTTTAACTATTATCGAGGCATTAATCATATCACCACTAATTGCTTTTTCAGTGGGTTTTATCATTATGAACTTAATCAGAATCATTTTTAAAAATGCCCATCCTGGCAAGCTAAACAGACGTTTCCGTTCTCTTCAAGTATTTACAGCCGCTTGGCAGGCTTTCAGCCATGGCACTAACGACGCGCAAAAATCAATGGGTATTATCACTTTCGCTTTGGTGGCAGGGGGGCTGCAGGCGAACCTTGAAGTGCCGTTTTGGGTAAAAAGTTCATGCGCGTTAGCGATGGCGCTGGGAACTTCGGTCGGCGGTTGGAAAATTATTAAAACTGTCGGCACCCAAATTTTCAAGTTAGAGCCTTCAAGCGGTTTTGCGTCCGACGTTAGTTCAGCGTTGATAATCATTATCGCTACTTTTTTAAAATTGCCGGTTAGTACAACTCACGTAATATCATCTGCCATTATGGGCGTTGGTTCGGCTAAGCGTGTTTCCGCCGTAAAGTGGGAAACAGCTGAAAAAATCGTCATGGCATGGATGATTACACTGCCAGTTACCATTATCTTTGCTGGTTTGACATATTGGATAATTTCTTTAATATTTAATTTTTAATACAAAATTAACGTTAAAAAAATAAATGTGTTCTTGCTTAATGAGGAAATAAAACAATAAGTTACAAAGCAATTTCAAAGTCAATATAATTGCCGTATTGGCAAGTTGAGGCACATTTAGGCGGAATAAAAGTGATTTATTAAGGTTACTTTAAGATTACACGATATTATTTAAAATATTTCATGATATCGCGAATATATGGAGGTGGGACGACACTAAAATTGGAGGGGTGATGCTTGAGGGGAAAAAAACGGGGTTTATTAGATAATATTTTCTTGTTTTTATCCGGAACGCTTATTATTTATGGTTTTTTATTTTCATCCGGATGGCATGTCGCAGTAAGTGAACCGCTAAAATTAAATATCCCCGTTCCCATTTATTGTAATAATATAATAGCGCAGTTGCGTCAAGGGTTTAATGATCATCAAGAATCGCCCGTTAATATTGTTCCCCAAGTTAGGGTTGTGCCTGGCGGCCAGTCGATTGGGGTTTTGCTTCGCTCCCAAGGGGTAATTGTAGTAGGTCATTCGATAATTCAGGACCAGTCCGGTAATAAGGTTAACCCTGCCGGAGACGCCGGAATTAGCATCGGAGATGTAATCTTAAAAATTAACGGTGAGGACGTTAAAAGTGAAGGGCAAGTACGGGATTTGGCAGCCCGTGCAGGTGCCTCCGGACAAGCTTTGGATCTGGAGGTAAAACGTGGAGGAGATATTTTTTACACCAAAATAAATCCGGTGTACTGTACGGAAACTTCCCGTTACCGGATTGGCCTTCTGATCAAAGATAGTGCGGCAGGCCTTGGAACACTGACATTTTACGAACCGGAAAGCAGGATTTATGGTGCATTAGGTCATGTTATTACCGATGTTGGATCAACTGAACCATTCGATTTATCTGAGGGAAAGATAATTGGGGCGAGCGTTCAGGCAATTCATCCGGGAAAGCGCGGCCTGCCGGGGGAAAAAATTGGGATATTTCAGGACGACAAGCAGATTAACGGCACTATTTCGAGGAATACGAAACTTGGCATCTTTGGAAATCTGCAAAAGCCTCTCGATAACAACGGCAATAACATGCTGATGACCGTAGCGCCAGCGAGTCAAATTCACGAGGGGACGGCAGAAATCCTGACTGTATTGAAAGATGAACAGGTCGAAAAATTTTCAGTTGAGATAATGAAAATCAACTTAAAAGCCGTGCAGGATGGTAAAGGGATAATTATAAAAATTACTGACCCGCGCCTTCTCGAACAAACCGGCGGAATTATTCAAGGTATGAGTGGAAGCCCAATTATTCAAGATGGAAGCCTTGTTGGCGCGGTAACCCATGTTTTTGTAAATGATCCGACGAGAGGTTACGGTGTGCCGGTGGAGTGGATGCTGCGGGAAGCGGAAATATTTCCTATGGAAAAAAATATTAAAATGGCAAGTTAGAAAACATAAGCTTTGCGGGATTTACTATGCCAACAATTACCATTTTTTTAAAATCACATGAAGGATTTTTTTTTTTGCCGTCGAATCATTTTGATTATACTATAAATTACAAAATATAGAAATTAGGAGGCGGGCAAATTAGATGACAGGAAAGTCTATACGATTAATGATCGCAGATGATAATAGAGAATTCTGCGAATTACTGAAAGAATTTATTAACCAGCAGGAAGACTTGGATCTTATTGGTATAGCCTATAATGGTTTGGACGCGCTGCAAATGATCAGGGAAAGCAATCCTGACATAATCGTCCTTGATATTATCATGCCGCATCTTGACGGTATCGGTGTGCTGGAAAAACTTGTTTCGGACAGCACCTTCAATAAACCGAAAGTAATTATGTTGACTGCTTTTGGTCAGGAAAGTGTGACCCAAAAAGCGGTTGAACTGGGAGCGGACTATTATATTCTAAAACCTTTCGATTTTAATGTTTTAGCTACCAGGATTCGCCAATTGGCAGAGGGAATAAATGTGACGCAGTATATTACACCGGTAAAACCAAAAAATCTTGATGTGGCTGTTACTAATATTATTCATGAAATGGGTGTGCCCGCGCATATAAAAGGTTATCATTATCTGAGAGACGCTATTCTGATGGTTATTAGTGAGGTAAGTTTACTTGGCGCTGTTACAAAAGAGCTTTATCCAATGATTGCCATGAAGTATCAAACAACACCCAGCAGAGTTGAGCGGGCGATCAGGCATGCGATAGAGCTAGCCTGGGACCGTGGAAACGTTGAGATGATGACTAAATTTTTTGGTTATACGATTAACCTTGAGCGCGGCAAACCTACGAATTCGGAATTTATCGCCATGGTGGCCGACAAACTGCGGATTGAAACGAAGGTCAGTTAAAATCTGATAATATTCCTAATTGTCACTAAAAAACACTTCCCATTTTATTGGTTTCACGCTAATAAACAGGAGGTGTTTTATTTTTGCTAACTTTGAATTTACGTTAATAGTTACGCATATTTATTTATAAGGTGATTTTATGGATACTGGATTTATTTCGAATTGGCTGCAGGCGATTGCAACTTTACTGGCGGCTTTTGTAACAATATTAACATATATAATATATAGACGTTTGAACAATGTTGAAAAAACTAAAATAGTGCTCGATATTTATGAACGTCTATTTACAAGAAAAGAATGCATAAAGATAATTGAAAAAATTGAATTAGGGGAAGGCAAATTTTGGATACCTGTTGAAGATAAAGAAATCCAAAATAGAGAAGATATTATAACTGATTTAGAAATAGATGAATATCTGGGTTTTTTTGAATTACTTGGTGATTTAGTAAAGAGAAACATAATTGATTTTAAAGATGTTTATAACGCGTTTAGTTACTATATAAAAATGACATGGAAACATAAAGGTATCAGAGAATATATCGATGATTTAAGAAATGATGAGAAAGATCCGGAAATATATGAAAATCTTGAATATTTAAGTGGAATGGTTATTCTAAGATCAGAAGGTGGTTTTAATTTGAGTCAATTTGTAAAAGAAATTACAGGTTTAGTGTTAATTATTTTGTTTTTCGCATTAATCGGTGTCGGAATTAACAATGAAAATTTTACAATTATTTTTCTTGGAATAGGTGGTGCAATAGCTTCTGCATTATTCTGGTATTCCTCGTTACAGAATAAAATCTATAATAAAATAGCTAATTCTGCGAGGCATCATAACAATAGTGATATCAAATAACTATTTTTAATCACAATTCTTTCCATTTCAATATTATTAATTTTTCCGGTATAATAAATTATAGAATAATAATCCCACAGAAGAAAAAATTTATATATTTTTACCAGTATTGGAGGATTTTCATTGAAGGAACAAACTTTAACGACTAATAATCTGGTAAAATTAATAAAATGGACAAGATCGGTAGATGTTACTATACCAGTTTCAAATGTTGAGATATTTCAACGTGTTGAAAAAATAAATACGTTTCTTATGGAAAATGCTATCTTGCAGGTTCAAATATTTATTAAATTATTCGCGCTAACCTCCTCTAAAGAAGAAAACAAGGCTAATATTAGCAAGTCCACGGTATTTACAAAGGACGTGGAGATTAATACTTTAATCGAGCTGAATAATGAAATAACTAAAGAAGATATTGTTTCTTTAGATCACCAGGTAAATATCGAAAAATATTATCCCCGTCCCGACAGTATAGTCGTTAACGGTACCATGAAGATAACTATCACTTATATAGAACACCTTACCCTAAGCGGTACAGTTATTAATTTTTTAAATAGGATGCCAATTGCCGGTGCTACAATAAATATCAGGAATTTGGACAGTGATGATATTTTGGCTTCGGCTAAGACAAACAGTAAAGGGTTGTATTCTTTTAATAATTTACCTCCCGGCGTTTTTTTACTGGAAGCTATCACCGAGTTTCATAAACCGGAACAGAAAATAAGTGTCATAAAGAATAAAGATATAGTGAACTTTGTCCTGCATAGCTAGGGATAGTCCTTGCATTCCGGGTATCTGTTTATTGCGATTGTTATTTTTTCTGCAGCGAAAAGGCGACTGTAACCGTGATGATTCAGCGGTATACAGCCGCCTTTTTATTTCTACCTCATACTAAATCAATATAATCTTGAATTGTGTATAGTTAATATATTAAAAAGAGAGACTTTATTGTATGATACTGGTAATAAGAATGTGACTAATCTTGAAGGGAGAATCTAAACCTTGATCAGGGTGGCGGGGCTAAAAATTCCGGTGGACGGGAATAAAACACAATTAGAACAAGCCCTGTTGAAAAAACTCGGGATTAGCGGTCAAGAACTGCTTGACTTTAAGATTTATAAGCAGTCTGTGGATGCCAGAAAGGCGGGCATAATCTATTTCGTCTATACTGTTGACGTAAAACTGGCTAAAGAAGACGCTATCCTGAAAAAGCTGAGGAACAACCGGGATGTATCTGTATCTCCCCGGATGGTGTACGAATATGTAAAAACCGGCCAAAATATTTTAACACACCGGCCGGTGATTGCCGGGACCGGTCCCGCCGGGTTATTTGCCGGCCTGCTCCTGGGCAAGATGGGGTACCGGCCGCTCTTGCTGGAGCGGGGCGGTGATGTTGATACCAGGATTGCGGCAGTGAAAAAGTTTTGGGAAACCGGTAAACTGGACCCGGAATGCAACGTACAATTCGGGGAAGGCGGCGCGGGAACTTTTTCAGACGGGAAACTGACAACACTGATCAAGGATGTAAGGTGCCGTAAAGTTCTGGAGGTTTTGATCGAGGCCGGCGCGCCGGAAGAAATTATATACTCATATAAGCCGCATATCGGCACTGATAAGTTGAGGACAGTAGTAAAAAATATCCGTAGACAAATAACGGAATTGGGCGGGGAAATCAGGTTCGGCACTAAAGTAACCGATCTGGTAATCAAAGATGGAAGGATTACAGGCGTAACGGTTAACAACAACGAGGTATTAGATGTGAATGTGCTGGTGCTGGCCCTTGGTCATAGCGCCAGGGACACTTTTGAAATGTTGCTTGCCAGAGGAGTGGAAATAACCCCTAAAGCTTTTTCCATCGGGGTCCGTATTGAACACCCGCAGGAACAGGTAAACCTGACGCAATATAAAGAACTCGCCGGCCACAAAAATCTTGGAGCGGCGGATTACAAGCTGGCTTACCACGCTTCAAACGGCAGGTCGGCTTACACATTTTGCATGTGCCCGGGTGGTGTGGTGGTGGCGGCTGCTTCCGAAGAAGGATGTGTGGTAACCAACGGAATGAGTGAGTACGCCCGCGACGCTGAAAACGCCAATAGCGCTCTTCTGGTCGGGGTAAGTCCCCGTGATTTCCCAAGTGACCACCCGCTGGCCGGCGTGGAGTTCCAGCGAAAGTGGGAAAGTAAAGCTTTTCATTTGGGTGGTGGAAATTACTGTGCTCCGGCGCAACTGGTGGGTGATTTCCTGGCAGACAGGCCGTCTGTCAGGCTGGGAGCGGTAAAACCGTCATATAAAAAAGCTGTGCAGCTATCCGAACTAAAGCGCTGTTTGCCTGATTATGTGATCGAAACACTACGCGAAGCGATCCCGGCGCTGGATAAAAAAATGCGCGGCTTCGCCCGGCCGGACGCCGTGATGACCGGTGTTGAAACCAGGAGTTCATCCCCGATCAGGATAATCAGGGATGAAAACTTTGAAACGCGGATCAAAGGCCTATACCCGGCGGGAGAAGGCGCAGGGTATGCCGGGGGTATTGTGTCCGCCGCGGTTGACGGGATCAAGGTGGCGGAAGCCATTGCCAAGATATATGCGCCATTTTCTTAAACTTTATTTGAGGTAGATTACTTTGAGCGACATTTTATTATTGTAAAGTATACGTTACAATATTTACGGTGAAAATGTAAAATAGGTGATTAAAAGTGGCAATTGTTGATCTCGAGCGACCTAAGTTACTCAGAACGGTGACTTAAGGCTAGTCAAAAAAATGGTTATTCTGCAGTTGCTGTTTAATAAATCAAGGGGTTATCGCTTCTCAGAGCGATAACCCCTTTGCTGTTTTATGCCAAAAGCGGGTTGTAGTCGACGGTTCAACCGATGGTGGGGCTGAATGGTTTGGAATTTGATAATTTAGGAATGTTACTATAAAATTGTTATTAAAGCCCACAGGTTGCTAAAGAGCGAATTTGTTCAACATATATAGGTTGTTTTAGCCGGAGGTCTAAGATTATGTCCGATAATTTAATGGCCAGGGTTGTAGTTATAGGTGGCGGGGCGGCGGGCATCATGGCTGCTATTGCGGCCAGGCACGCGGGGGCCGATGTAACTATAATGGAAAAGAACCAGCGGGTTGGCAAAAAGATCTTGGCTACCGGAAACGGCAGGTGCAACCTGACTAATGTCGGTCTCGAAATAACAAATTATCACGGCAATAACCCGGAATTCGCCAGTGAGGCGCTAAGCCGGTTTAATGTACAAAAAACCATAGATTTTTTTGAATACCTTGGAGTAACCCATAAAGTAGAGGATGGAGGCAAGGTTTTTCCCCGTTCCGACCAGGCTTCCAGCGTGCTCGACGTAATGCGTTATGAACTGGATGAAACCGGTGTGGAAGTAATTTGCGAGGCTGAGGTTAAAGAGGTCAAGAAAAACGCGCGGGAGTTTGTTATTAACCTGGCGGACGGGAGAGTGTTCCGGGCTGACCGGGTTATTGTCGCGACCGGCGGGAAAGCGGCCCCGCAGCTTGGCTCCAACGGGAGCGGCTACGACCTGGCGAAAAAATTCGGGCACAAGATCGTTGAGCCGTTTCCGGCGCTGGTGCAGTTAAAATTGGCGGCTAAATTTCTAAAACAGGTTAAAGGGATAAAATTTGAAGGGTATGCGGAGATTATCGTCAATAAAATGCCGGTTGCCGGTGCGCAGGGGGAAATATTATTTACCGAGTACGGCATATCCGGACCGCCAATCCTGAGCCTGAGCCGCATAGCCGGGGAATATGCGCAAAAAAAGCAAAAAGTACACCTGGGGTTGAATTTAATTAACTACTTTTCCGGACAGAAACTGGAAGAGTATCTGACCAGGCGTTTTCAAACAAGGCCGGAAAAACCCCTGGCCTTCAGCTTTGTCGGTTTTATTAATAAAAGGCTGGCTCCCGTTGTTTTGCGCGAGGCCGGGATTGCCGATGCGAACAAACCCGCGGGACAGGTTGCCGCCGGGGAACTTAAAAATATCATTAGGATTCTTAAGGACTGGCGTTTTGAGATAACCGGCACCACTTCCTGGCCGAACGCCCAGGTCACCGCGGGGGGTGTGGATGTGGCGGAGGTCAATGCACAAACCATGGAATCAAAGATCGTTCCCGGGCTATACTTCGCGGGAGAAGTGCTGGATATTGACGGCGACTGCGGCGGCTTCAACCTCCAGTGGGCCTGGTCCTCCGGCCACGTGGCGGGCAAAAGCGCGGCAGCCGGGCGTTAAAGAAACGGTAGGGTTCAAATATGCAGGTTGAAAATAAAGAATCATTGCTTAATTTAGCCAGAAACGCGGACGAAAGACTCTTTGCCGCGCGGTGCCTTGACTATGTCCACGCGGTGGTGAAAGCAAAAAAGGCTGTTGTGCTTACGGGGTTCCTTGATCCCGGTCAGGTGGGCCTGCTGGAGGATATTTGCCGCGGATACGGGGAGGTCAGGGCGCTGCTCTGGGGCGGATACCCGGAGGCTGAGCGGCGCAGGGCGCTGGTAGTGGCTAAAGACAATCAATGGTATGAAGAGGACTACAAGGTGGAGATTTTACAGGTAGTACCATTGAAGACGGACAGTCTGCCCGGCCATCGTGATTACCTGGGTTCTCTGATGGGGCTGGGGATCAACAGGGATAAAATAGGGGATATCGTCCGGCAGGATAAAGGTGTGGCTGTTTTTGCCGCCAAAGAAATATTGGCTTTTCTAAGCCAAAACCTGAATAAAGTTGGCCGGTATCCGGTAACAGTACAACTATTGGATGGAGCAAATTTTGAATTCAGTGCGCCGGTGTTAATTGAGAAAGTGGTTACCACCGCCTCTCCGCGCCTTGACGCTTTGGTGGGCAAGGCTTTTAACTTGTCAAGAACTGATTCAACACTACTAGTTCAACAGGGGAAGGTTTTTCAAAACTGGCGCCAGCAGGTCAACCCGTCAAAATTGGTTGTCGAGGGCGATGTGATCTCTTGCAGGGGGCGCGGGAGGTTCCGGGTGCTTAAAAGTGCGGGTATGACCAAAAAAGCGCGTGAAAAATTTATTTTGGGATTCGATCCCGAATACAAATGATTATGTGAAAGGAGGTTTGTGATTTGAAAAAGATGGGTAGTTTACCTGCCAGAAAGGAAATCCCGGATCAGTACAAGTGGCGGCTGGAGGATATATACGCGGCTGATGAACTTTGGGAGCGGGATTTCCAGCAGGTTCAGAAGATGGCAAGTGAAGTTGAATCTTATCGGGGGAAGCTTGGACAATCGGCAATTACCCTGCTGGGAGTTTTACAAGCGGAGGAGCGGCTTCAGGAACTCATCGAGAAATTATATGTTTATGCCCGCATGCGCAGGGATGAGGAAAACAGCAATCCGGTTTATCAAGCATTGACGGACCGGGCCGACAGTCTGAACACAAGTGTGGAAGCGGCGCTTTCCTTTATCGTGCCGGAAATACTGGCTATTCCCACAGATGTCCTGAAGCGCTTCCGGCAGGAGGAGCAAGCTCTGGCGCGTTATCATTTTGTCTTGGATGAAATTCTCCGGTTCGCGCCCCATACCCTGTCCGCGGCCGAGGAGCAGATTATCGCCCAGGCGGGGGATGTGATCCAGGCGCCCAGCAATATTTTTAAAATGATCAACAACGCCGATCTCACTTTTCCCTCCATCCGTGACGAAGAAGGAAAAGAAGTAGAAGTTACGCACGGACGTTATCTTCAGCTTATGGAATGCGGGGATCGCCGGGTCCGGCAGGAAGCCTTTTCGGCTCTATACAGTTCTTACCGGAAATTAAAAAACACCTTGGCCGCCACGATTAGCAACAGTGTGAAAAAAGACGTGTTTTATACCAGGGTGAGGAAATACCCCACTGCCATGGAAGCCGCTCTCTTTTCCGACAATATACCGCCAGCCGTATACGAAAACCTCATTGCCACGGTGCGGGGCAACCTTGACACCATGTACCGTTACGTGGCTTTGCGTAAGAAGCTGCTTGGGCTGGCTGAATTGCACATGTATGATTTGTATACCCCGATGGTGAAAGATGTGTCATGGGAAATCCCATACGAGGAAGCTGTGGCTCTGGTCAGGAAAGGATTGGCTCCGTTAGGCCCTTCTTATGGGGAAATCATGGCCAGCGGCTTGGCGTCGGGGTGGGTGGATGTTTATGAAAACAAGGCCAAAACCAGTGGCGCTTATTCCTGGGGACCTTATGGAGTGCATCCTTATGTTTTGATGAATTACCAGGATAATCTCAACAGTGTTTTCACGCTGGCTCATGAACTGGGGCACGCCATGCATACCTATTATTCATACCGGGAGCAACCGTATGTCTATGCTCATTACAAGATTTTTACGGCGGAAGTGGCTTCCACGGTTAATGAGTCCCTGCTGATGGCGTACTTGCTGAATATTGAAACCGACCGGAACAAAAAATTGTACTTACTGAACCATTATTTGGAGGAATTCCGGGGTACGGTATTCAGACAGACTATGTTTGCCGAATTTGAAAAAGTCATCCATGAGAAAGTCGAGGCCGGCATTGCCTTGACTCCTGCTCTATTAAGTGAGATATATCGCCAGCTGAATGTCGACTATTACGGACCGGGCATTGTTATCGACAAGGACATAGATCTGGAATGGGCCCGCATTCCCCATTTTTATTCAGCGTATTATGTGTATAAGTATGCCACGGGTTTTTCGGCAGCTACCTCGATAAGTCAACAGATCCTCAGGGAAGGAGAAGCGGCGGTTAACCGTTACTTGAATTTCCTGAAAATGGGGGGTTCCGATTACCCGCTCGACTTGTTGAGAACAGCCGGAGTGGACATGACCACACCTCAACCCGTGCAAGACGGGCTCAATTTATTCGCCCGGCTGCTGGAACAGATGGAAACATTGACAGCCTAGAATTATTATGGAAGACGTTTTTACATGGTTGGTATAGCGCAATCTGAGATAACAAAAATTCAACGTTTGGTCGGGCCGGTTGAACAGGAACAGCTAATTCATGTGGATTGTTTTGCCGGTGAGAATGTCGGTGTGTTTATGCCGGTAACCGGGCCTTGTTATTACGCGGTTTCGCCCCGGCATACACATCCTTCTTACATGTTCACAATTGCTTTTAATGACAGGACTGCTCTAAAGATAGGTGAAGATACAATTCAGTCCCCGCAGGGGAAAATTTTAGCGCTGTCACCGGGCATCCCTCACCATGAGGTGCATTCCGGTCAACACCCGGGATATGTGGCAATTCTTATTGAAAAAGAGTTTTTTCAAGAGCAGTTGCTGGCATACCCAGTCACTCAAAATATTGTTTTTCGCGGAGCTGTATATGAATGTTTGCCTGCTTTATTATCAAGACTTAAGGAATTCATGATTGAAATTGATAATAAGATGCCTGGTTCTGAAATTATCGTAAAGGCGCTCAGCGTTGAGTTGTGCCATTTAATCATTAGAAGCATATTTAATATTAATTGTAAAAGAGACCGGATAAAATACCGATTTGAAATAGACAAAACTATTGATTATATGCATTCTAATCTATGGCGAAAGATATCCGTTGAGCGGTTGGCGGGGATAGCCAACATGTCCCCGTCATATTATGCGAGAATTTTTAAAAGAGAGACCGGTCTGACTCCGATTAATTATTTAAATAACATAAGTTATGCAGTTACAGGAAAACAGCACCAATTCCATAACAACAAAAATGGTTGTGAAGGCCAAAATTTTTCGATGAACCTTGAAAACCGATCGCCAGTTGTGTCAAAATAGACTTGGATTTGTTGCTCGTAACAGCAAATCCGATGGCTGGCGTTGAATAAGTACCCGACCATTTCACGGTGGGAGAGGGCTTCTTCGGCGCCTTCTTTATTCAGATTCATTTTTGTATCACCCGTATCGACAATGATGGCAAAAAAATACCATCCATTTCGATTATTGGGCGATTTTAAAAATGGTACTTATTTACTGTAAGTGCATAACTACTGGCCTGTTAAAACAGTTGAAAACTCACGAATTTGCTTTTCAGGCTTACGATCCAATGGCCCTTTCAAAACACAGGCAACGACATTGGCTTGGTGTGCATCCAAGCCGGCACAACATGTACGTATTGCATCCAAATTAACATCCTTCCTTTCTAAGCAGGGCACAACCGCCTGATCATCTGAAATTTGATGGGTGTGCTCGTGGCAACAACATATTGTACTCAAGCCGGATGGCAGTGCAACCCGCGCCGAGACATCTGCCGTAGTCAGCCTCTTCCTGAATGTACAGCCAGGATAATGGTCCTATTATTAAGACTTAGGTCCTATTGACACTGGGACCGTCGAAAGATACAATGTGTTAAAAGAAAAAGGTAAACCCAGTCGAAAGATGGGGACGCAAAGCCACGGGTCTAAAGCGAAAGCTATGACAGCCGGGTTGCCGTGAATATTTTTTAATTGAGACACTACCTTTCACGGCAAGGTAGTTTTTCGTTTTTATATAGTGCGTTAGTACTATAGCAATGTCGTCTTGGTGCTAAATTAACGGAATTTTGGTTTTGATTAAGGCTATGAATGAGTAATTTTATAGTATTTTGAAATTACGGGTGAAAAGTCATGGATCTTAGTTGCCAGACATATTCCAGAAAAATGGCTTGGTTCGGAATTACCCCCCGGAACAACATTGTTTCAATCATGTATAAAATAGCACTATGCAAATCTATAAGAACATATGTTCTGGGGGGGGGGGGGGTGATATTTCAAAATTTACCATAATTATGCGTATATGCAATACTCTGCTTATATCCTCTCTTTATGCCAACCACTTTAAGCGCGCTGGATACCGCGCACCTCCACTTATTACTGTAGCCACGCCACAAATTTTCCTCCATTAAAAATATTGTCCCGAGGTGTCTTCAAATTTGAAGTTGACGTTTATTCGTGTTGCCGAAACCTTACTCAAGGTAATCGAAGCACGCGACGCAAGTTGTGCGGCTCACTCACGAAAGGTCGCGCTACTCGCCAAAATTATCTCCGGGGAAATGGGCATGACTTTAAAAATGCAAGAATACCTATACTTGGCCGGCTTGTTCCACGACATTGGCAAGGTCGGAATAAAGGACTCATATCTGTCAAAGCCGGGAAAGTTAAGCCCTGCCGAATGGGTTGAAATAAAAAAGCATCCGGTTATTGGCTGCGAGATAATCAAGACGATCCCGGGTTCGCAAGATATCAGCCTGATGGTGCTTTATCACCATGAACGGTACGACGGGAAGGGTTATCCTGCTGGTTTGCAAGGTGAAGCCATCCCCCTGGGAGCACGTATTTTAGCCGTGGTGGACGCATTCGATGCGATGGTTGCAGATCGGATTTACCGCCCGAAGCTGGAGCGGGAGGCAGCTATTGCTGAACTAATGCGTTGCTCCGGAAGTCATTTCGATCCGTCCGTCGTGGAAGTATTTTGCCGGGTCTTACCTGGAATAAAAGTGTAGCTTAAAAGAGATCGTTTATATGGGAAGCTCCCCTGTCTATAAAATTCGATGCATTTCCTGTGCTGGTTGATAATCACGTATCAGGCGATTTGCTTTTACCCTTATGTGGTTTTATATAAAGTTTTCGATTTCTCCATGTTTAACTCATTGTAGCTGCTGTAAGTTTGTTTTGGTTGTGGTGGTGGAGTAAAAAGTGCAGAAATGTCAAATTTGTAGCCAACAATATCCTGATCGCCCGTGTCAGAAGTGCCCGGACTTCATTGGCGGAGGGGAGATGCGCCATGAGTTGCACCAGCCGATACCCGTGACGCTGGAAGCGCCGGACGGCTTGAAATATCCAGCCGAAATTTTGGTTCTGAACCCGATCGAGCTGGGATTGAGGACAAAAGCACCCCTGCAGGGCCAGTATACCATCCGGTTGCTTGATCAACTGATGCTGGAAGTAAGGCCGGTGGTAATAAGGGGTAAAGGTGATACTCACCCTTTCGATATTTTTGTTGTTCAACGTGCGGGAGAGACCTCATCACGCCTGGGCGGAGAAGTCTACCGCCTGCTTACCAGCACCACCGGACAATTCATTGAAGAAATCAGCCAACAGATGCCCGACCATCTTAAGGAATTGGTGCGTCAACGTTTAATGGCGGAAGTGGAAAAGTCGGAACTAATCAATGCCATGCGTTTAGGCCGGGTGCTGAAATATGAGCGCGGCAGGTTTCGACATCTTTCCGGACAGACAGACATGGACTTGCCTATGGAAGAAGTACGATCCTTGATGCATGAGGTGGTCAGATTGGGTAACCATCGGAGAGAGGTTATCATCAGCGCCGAGGGCGGGCGAGTGTTGGATCTGCACGGCATTCCTTTTGATTATCAAAGCGGCGGCCTGCTGGCTTTCGATATAACCGACATTATCGAGAAGGAAAGAAAAATCCACCGCCAGCAAATACAGGCATACCGGGAAGCCATGGCGGCGGTAACCGGCGGACGTTTCAACCTGGTCAGCCGGGAGGAAGCGAAAAATTTTATTGTAAAAGAACGGATACTGCTGCATTCCTATCTCAAGGAGCCAAAGGACATAGCTTTAGCCCGGTTGTCGTTAAAGAAAGTGTTATCCGCCATCCCATCTTCCAGGCATTACCATGTCCTCCTCTGTTTTTCGGAAGCGCTTACTAATGTCCTGAAGCATGCCGTATCAGGCGAATGGTTCGCCGTTCAATTGGATGGAAGACTTCGGCTGGTGGTAAAAGACGATGGGCCGGGCATCAAACTTGCCGACTTACCCAAGGCAACCCTGATGCAGCACTATTCCACCAAGAATTCCCTGGGCTGCGGCTTTACCCTGATTACCCATTACGCAGATCGACTGTACCTGCACACAGATGCGGGCGGTACCATGCTGGCAATGGAATTCGACAATTCAAGGTCGGGAAATCCCCCTTGCAGCCAGCCGGAAAAACAGTAAGGTGGAAGAGGAGGTCTTGTTTTTGCTTAAAAGCTTGCTCCGGATAGACGAAAACGTTCGCTATGTATGCCTCGAAGGGGAACTGGACCTGGAAGCCGTGGATGTACTGATTGAACTTACCCTGAGCAACTGCGAAAACGAAAAGTCCCTGGTTTTGGACTTGGGCGGTGTCAGCTTTGTTGATTCCACCGGCATCCATTGTTTGCTGGAAATATGGCGCCAATGGCGGCAGCGTGAGAAGTCTGTGCAGTTGATAAATGTGCAGGAGGATGTGAGTGAAATCCTCAGGCTGGTGGGGCTGGATGAGTTTTTTAAAGTGCCCGGCCCCCATGAGAACGGAGAAGTTTTTTGGAAGGTAAAAAAAACCAGGTGAGATTATGGAGGACCAGCGACTAATAACCGGGGATGATTTGAACCCGGAATGGCGGCTAAAAAGGGTATTGAATGATCTTGGGACTCTAATCAATGTCGATTATACTGCCTTAGTGGGTATCAGCGGAGAATCGCTTACTGTGCTGGCAGAATGGCGCAAAAGTGAAGATGGAGAATCCATCCTCCTTTCGCTTCTGCAAAAAGATTTTAACGACTATGTCCGCGCAGTGCATGACCGGGGTAATAGCCCTCATGCTCCGGAGGCTGGAGCGGGTAATACAACCGGCTGCACCTGGAAAAGCGCTCTTACCATGGCAGTGCCTGTGCCGGTGGAGAAAGGAGTTCTGGGCGTACTAGTACTGGGGTGCAAAAAGCCGCGCCGGTTTTCTGACTTAGCCCTTAAAACAATATCTATAGTTGCCCGCGTCCTGGGTTGGGCGCTGGAAGATGCCCTGCGGTGCAGGCTGGCGCGGAAAAACCTGGAGGACGTAAAGTCCGAACTGGTCCTGGCCCAAAAAGCACAAGAAAACCTTTTGCCGCAGTATTTTCCCGAGTTGGAAGGGATAGAGATAACCGGCCGGAGTATACCCGCCCGGGTTGTAGGGGGCGACTACTTTGACTTTCTGCTCCTGGACGGGGGACGGTTGGTAGCGGTAATCGGGGATGTTATGGGCAAAGGTATGGCGGCCGCCATGTTGATGTTTATACTGCGCAGCACTCTACGGGCTATTCTTGCCGAAGAAAAGGACCTATCCAGGGTTTTGTCGCGGTTGAATGCCATTGTAGGGGTAGACCTCCGCCGGGCCGGGGCTTTTGCCACTTTTTGCATCATTGTATATGATCCGGACTTGCGCCAGATCTGCTGTTTCAATGCAGGGCATCATTACCCTTTATGCTACCAGGGTGGGAAGGCGGAAACATTAATAACCAATGGAATTGCCCTGGGGCTTCAAGAAAAATATGATTACAAAGATTCCCGGAAGCTCGCCCTATTCTCAGGAGAGGTAGTTCTTCTTTATACCGACGGGGTAGTGGAAGCCCGTAACCAGCACGGCGAAAAATTTGGGCTCGCCAGGCTGAAAGAGGTATTACAGTTAAATGCAGGCCGCAACGCTGCCGGAATCCGGGAGGCTGTTATAGAGGCGGTTTCGCGATTTGCCAGGGGCACATCCCAAAAAGATGACATTACCCTCGCTGTTATAAAAGTAAGGTAGGGAAGTTTTATGCAAATAAGAAAAAGGAAAACCCTGGAAAACGTTATTTTGGATCTGAGCGGGGAGTTGGATTTCAGCAACGTCGATGAACTAAAAAACCAGGTCCTTGCAGAGCAGGACGGGGGAAAGATCACTATAAATATGGCGGCAGTAGATTTTATCGATTCTTCAGGGGTAGGAATACTTCTTCATCTGGCCCGGGAGCTTTCCGAGCAGAACCGGGTTTTTGAAGTTATCAATATTCCGGAAAGCATCCGGGAAAGTATGGCGCTTATCGGTTTTTTTCAGGTTATAGAAGCAATACAGGTGAACGGATCCTAGGTAATTATCATAGCCTGGGGAGGGATGGTCATGCAAGAAGTTGTGGTTCAAGGGGCAACTGTTCAGGACGCACTGAAGCAGGCAATGCATTTGCTTGGTGCAAAGCAGTGCGAGATTCAAATACAGGTGCTTAATCCCGGAAGTTCCGAAGTAGCGTGTCTTGGCAGGCGTCCCGCGGTTGTTAGGGCGTGGAAAAAGAAGGAATCAGAAAAGCCTTCGGAAGGCGATTTCCAGTCTATCACGGCGTCAGATCACGAAGAGCAAACCGGCCCACTGGCAAATCCTGAATCATTGGCTGTAACTGCCGAAAGGTCTATATCCCTTGCAAGGGTGGAATACGGCGAGATAATATTAGAATATTCTAAGGGGGAGCCTTACCCTGTTGTGGTTCCCTGTCCAGGAATAAATTTATGGGTTAACGGAAACCGGCGCACTGAGCCGGTTGCGTTGACAAAAGAGGATGTTATCCGGCTTGAAGCCGTCAATGAAGAACGAGAGGGCGGCTGGCACTTGCAGGTTTCGGAGGACGGCATGAGTGCAGTTCTGCACGTCCGACCGAAGTTACGTATTACCCGTGAAATTGTTGATCTCCCTCCGTCAAATCACTTGCATATTGAGGTAAAAGAAAAAATTGAGAAACTGCCGCCGGTAAGTTTGGAAGAAATTATACAGGAATTGAACAAGCAGGGGATCATTTTTGGCATCGACTGGGAGGCGTGTGCCCGGGCGGCCGCTTCCTGTCACGAGGAAGAAGTGATTATTGCCCGGGGGCGGCCTCCGGAACGGGGGCAAGATGCCCGTATAGAATTTTTTTTTAGCCTTAACGAGAAGGTACCTGTTATTAGCGGCGACGCAGGAAGGATAGATTACCGTGAACGATTTGCATTTACCTCGGTGGATGCGGGAACTATTTTAGCGCGAAAGTATCCAGGGGGACCGGGAGTGCCGGGTGCCACCGTAAAGGGTGGAGTTACTGCCCCCCCTCCCCCCCAAGATGTTGTTCTCAAGGCCGGTAGAGGGGTTGCCCTGGTTAATAACGGATTGGAAGCAGTGGCGTTAGATACCGGGCGCCCCCTGCTGCTGCAGAATAAAAATCTTTCTGAAATCACAATCTACCCCGGTTTGGTCCACTCCGGCGATGTCGACCTGTCTTCCGGGAATATAGCTTTCAAAGGAGATGTACTGATTGGCGGGAACGTTAATGAACGAATGAATGTGGAAGCGCTCGGCGATGTGCGGGTGGCTGGTCATGTGGCACAGGCGATGATCCAGGCTTCCGGTTCCATCCTGGTGCAGGGAAATGTGCTTTCTTCCATTTTGGTAGCCGGTGGAGAGAATGCGTTTATTCAGGACTTGGCACCTTTAATTGATAACATTCATAAACAATTACAGCTCTTGCTAAGGGCAATAAACCAGCTACAGGGTAATCAGGCATTTAAAACCGGCGACCTGAAAGGCGGTATCGGCCCCCTGTTAAAGTTATTATTGGAGATTAAATTCAAAAACTTGCCACAGATGGTCAAGTTGCTGAAAGATTTATCACGTAACTTGCCAGAGCAGTTAAGCGGGGAAAAACTGATTGTATTGGTGCGAAGTCTGGAGCACGCTTTCATTTCCGCGCCGTTATCCATCCGGGATTGTAAGGAACTGCATGCTATGAAGCACGGGGTGGGTGATTTAATAGACAGGTTAACGTCAATTTCGGGGCAAAAAAGTGATATTTTACTGAAACATGCTCTAAATTCCGACATACGGGCCACGGGCAGCGTGAAAGTCGTAGGAACGGGGTGCTATAATACCCGGATTGTTGCCGGCGGTACTGTGGAGGTGGAACGGACTTTTCGCGGCGGGGAAATTCAGGCCGGGGGCAATGTATATGTCGGCGAACTGGGTGCAAGGAGCGGAATTCGGGCCCGTATTAAGGTGCCATGGGAAAGAAAAATATCCCTTGGCCATGTACATGAAAATGTCATAGTCCAGGTAGGTGACCGCCAGTTCAGGTTTGACCGGGAAGAATATGGAATAATTATGAGGTTGGATAAAGAGGGCAATCTGATTAACAGAACTCATTAAGATAAGTCTGCACGTGTTTAGAATTGAGCCCGTGAAAAGTACCAACAATAAAGGCATTGACGTTGGAGGTCACTGTATGGAGCATTTTAAGTGGTCAGGGTTTTCTTTTGGGATTGAACTCTTATCCTGACACCAGTAACCCCGCCTCTATTACCCCGGTATGCCAGGCATGTATTCCCTGCCGGAAAAGAAAGACGAAAAGAAATAATAAGGGTATTCTCAAGTAACGTAAAGCAGGGCGTAAAATTCGCCCTGCATAGTCAAAAGACCCTGCTTTAAGGGTTATGGGAAAATGGATATACTGTGCCCGACTGCACTTTTTGGATGCCCAGGGCTTTTTCCAGGTCAATGGCGTGCTCCTGCTCCACCACCGCAATATTTCGAATCTTTTGGGCCGAGTCGTAGAGTTGAAGCGCTTCCAGTTGTTCAATGCGCTGTAGATAACGGCGAATGGCATCGTACTCGACTTGCAGGTCCTGGCGAAGCATTTCCACATTATTCAGGGATGTAAGCCTGTTGGCCACTTCCACGGTAGGGATGCCGCCGAGGTACTGAATCAGGTCGCTTAAGACCACAGCGTGTTCATGTTCTTCCTGGGCATGTTCCAGCAATTCATCAATGACGGCTGTATACTCAGGGGCCCGTGAGCATACTGGAGTGTGCTGGATGTACTGGATCATGGCTGCATACTCCCAGGACAGGTCCAGGTTTAAACCGTTGATTACTTGTTCCAGTTGTATTTGACTGGTCATACCTTTGCTCCCATTCCTTTTTTTGTAAATATTGTATTTAAAAACGTTCCCTTTAGTGAGTTAATAGTGGAATCTTGGACAGGACAGTACCAGAGCATGTCCGCTCGATATTTCATTGAACTTCCATAAGCAAGTTTTAATACGCAGAAAAAACTTTTTGACAACAAATTTGTTAAGCTTTTGCTTATCTTTATGGGGACATGGAATAAACCCATATCTAAGCATTACCTTTTAGATATGGGTTGTTTGGTTGTAGAGTGTAAACCCACAGTAAAACAACAGCGGTTGTGCTTTTGCACTTTAAAAGTGGAACCATTCCACCTAAAAACGATTACATTATCGGTTTTTTGAACGGCCTGCGGGATAAATTTAAAGAACAGGTGGAATCAAAAGGCTACGCATTGGTACTGGTAAAAGATGCCCTGGTCGTTAAGGCTGTGGAGGATAAGAAATTAAAGAGTGGCCGGACCAGCCGGATTGTTATGGCTGGCTCAACCGGTGCCAGGGAAGCCGGATACCGGGAGGGGCGAAAATTTAACGAGAAGCGGAAGATGCTCCAATAAACTAAAATGGTTAGTGCTCAACATAAAGATTTAATACATCAACCAACTACCTTTTATGATTAGGACTATTGCTACCATTTACGGTACTAAAGCACTCTGTTCTGGCTCTGTGACTATGATTATTCACTATTAACAGTAGTTATGCACTTACAGTAAATAAGTACCAAAAAAAATTTAAGAAAATACTAAAAACCCCTTGATATTTTCAAAATCGCCCAATAATCGAAATGGATGGTATTTTTTGCCATTACATTGTCGATACGGGTGATCCAAAAATGAATCTGAATAAACCGCTCTTTGAAAACAAACAACATGGTCCTGGTGGTGGTATTCCACTCCTGAAGAGTCTTTGGGAGAAATTTGACCTCTCACTACTCTTTTTGCAGACGGGGATTGTCAAGCATTCCGGTGTTCCCGGCTGGTTAATGTCTTTTGCCTATATCTGTGGTTTGATTGCTCAAAAGCCCTCGGTCAACCAGAATGCAGATTTCACCTCAGATTCTCCCATTCTGAAGGTTTTATTGAAAGGGGAATCCATCAGCCAGTCCGCTTTCAGCCGGTTTTTCTCAAAACCCTTTGAGTGGCTCCAGTTTGCGGTTGGCCGTATCCAAAGGCTTCAAGAACACCCGGAATCCCGGTTATCCGAAGGGGATGTGATTGCTTTGGATGACACCAAAGTGGCCCACCCGTTTGGGAAAAAACTTCCCTTCCTGTGCTGGCTGTTTGATAGTTCTACCCGGAATCATATCTGGTGTATGAACTTAATTTCCACTTACGCCCGTTTTGAAAAACGGCCTGGAATATCCCCTCTTCTGGCGATTCTGGCGTAAAACTGAAAACCAGAATGACAAGAAAACCAAGCTGGAACTTGCACGAAAAATGCTCCTGGATCTCCGCAGTACCTGTCATAAACGGCTATGGGTAGCAATGGACCGCTGGTTCTTATGCAAGGATTTCTTCAACTGGCTGGCCGGGCATAACTTCGACTGGGTGACCAAGGCCAAGAAAAACACTGTTTTGTATTGCAAATATTTTGATCCGGTATCCCGAAAAGAGCAATATAAGAAGGTCAACCCGAAGGAACTGCTCCGTACCGTTTATAAACAACTCTCTACTCTCGGTAAAGGTGGTGTCATCAGCATTCCCGATATCTACATCAAACTTCCCTATAACAC